>NZ_VRUZ01000083.1:0-18066 GCF_008039485.1 Methylobacterium sp. WL69
CCCCCGCCCCGCCGGTGGCGCGTCCGGCCGTGGCTCCGCCCGCGGGCGCACGCTACATCACCGACGTCATCCGCCCCCCCGAGACCCCGGATCGGGCGGTCAGCACTCCCTCGCCCAGTCCCGCCGGCCGGCCGTCGAGCCCCGAGGGCGTCTCGCCGGACCTGCCGATCCAGGCCATCGAACCCGCGCCGCGCAACCGGCGCTGAGCGACCCCTGGCACCGGGGCGATCGGCCCGTCGCGGTGGCCCGGCGGGGGGACTTTCGGCGAATGCCCCCTATGTCGGGTGCATGAAACGACTCCTGATCGGCATCCTCCGGGCGATCGCCCTCCTGGTCGCTCCCTTGGTGGCCCCCTCGGTCGCCTCCGCCGCGCCGGCGGCCGAGGCGCCGGCCTTCATCCTCGTCGGGCTCGACGGCAAGACCTTCTTCGCCCCCGAGGGCGGCCGGAACGGTCCGAACGGCCACGATGCCATCGGCGTCCTCGACGTGAGCGACGAGGCGCGGCCCCGGCTCGCCCACACCCTGCCCCTCGACAACTCCGTCTACGGACCGCCGACCAACCTGAAGGTCACGCCGGACGGCCGCCTCGGGCTCGTGGCGAGTTCGGTGGTCATGCGCCGGGAGGGCACGGCCTGGTACGCGCAGGCCGACGACCGGCTCCACGTCATCGACCTCGCCGCCGTCCCGCCCCGCCTCGTCGAGACGGTCCGGGTCGGACGCCAGCCCTCCGGCCTCGCCATCGACGGGAGCGGCGGCCGCGCCCTCATCGCCAACCGCGAGGGCCGCAGCGTCACCCTGCTGACCATCGCGGGGACCGCCGTGCGCCCCGTCGCCACCGTCGATGTCGGCGACGAGGCGGCGGCGGTGGCGTTCGCCCCCGACGGGCGGCGGGCCTTCGTCGCCAAGAACAAGGCCGGCCGGATCGGGGTTCTGTCCCTCGACGGCACGGAGATGCGCTACGATCCCGGCCTCGACCTCCCCGTCGGCCCGGGCGTCTACGGCCTCGCCGTCACGCCCGACGGCTCCCTCGCGCTCACGGGCAACACCGGCACCGAGCCGAGCGACGGCCATGCCGACAGCGTGAGCGTCATCCGCGCCGACGCGGCGCGACCGGTGGTCATCGACCATCTCGGCATCGGCGACACCCCGGAGGCCCTGGCCATCGCCCCCGACGGCCGCCACGCCGCCGTGTCGGTGGTGCGCGGGGCGAGCGCGCCGCACGGCGCCCCGGGCTACACGCCGACGGGCGCCGTGGCGCTGCTCTCCCTCGAATCCGACGGCACGGTCCGGCGCGTGGCGGAGGCGGAGGCCGGGGCGGTGACCCAGGGCATCGTGTTCAGCCCGTCGGGCGCCTACGTCTATATCGGCAACTACGTCGATCGCACCCTCGGGGTCTATCGGGTCACCGGGGATGCCCTCGCCGACACGGGCTACCGGCTCGACCTGCCCGGCCAGCCGGCCTCCCTCGGCGGACGCTAGGCGGCGCGAACGACATGACGCAACCGTCCGACGAAACGCCCCTCACCATCGAGCTCGGCCTCGGCGGCACGATCGTGGTCGGCCCTCACCGGATCTCGGTGTCGGAAGCGGCCGCCGTCCTCGGGGCGATCGCGGAAACGAGTTCGGTCCAGGGCATCGCCACGGGGCTCGGCCTGTCCTACCGGGCGGCCTGGGAGCGCCTGCGGGTGCTCGAGGCCGCGTTCGGGCATCGGCTCGTGCAGAAGACGCGGGGGCATGGCAGCACCCTGACGCCGACCGGCCTGCTCCTGCGCGAGTCCCTGGCCGCCGCGGCGTCCAGCCTCGCCGCACCGCTGGCCCGCGAGGGACGGACCCTCCGGGCGCGCCTCGGTCCCGTCCTGGGCGGCGACGCGCCCCCCCTCGCGATGGTGGCGAGCCACGACCTGCTGCTCATGGAGGTCGGGGCGAACTGGCCCGGTCTCGCCCTCACCGTCGCCGGCAGCGAGGACGCCCTCGCGCGCCTCTCGGACGGGCGCGCCGACGCGGCGGGGTTCCATTGCGGCCCCCTCGATCTCGTCGCCGGGGGACCCGCCTTCGCGGAAATCGCCGGCGATCCGGGCTTCCGGGTCCGCCCCCTGTTCGAGCGCGAACAGGGCTTGATGCTCGGCCCCGGCAACCCCCTCGGCATCCGCGCGGTGGCGGACCTCGCCGGGCGCGGAATCCGCTACGTCAACCGCCAGGGGGGATCGGGAACCCGGGTCTGGTTCGACCGCCTTCTGGAGCAGCACGGCATCCCGGCGGCGAGCATCCGGGGCTACGCCACGGAAGAGTTCACCCACCAGGCCGTCGCCGCCGTCATCGCCTACGGCGCGGCCGATGCCGGACTGGGCGCCCGCGCGGCGGCCGACCGCTTCGGCCTCGATTTCCTGTCCATTGGCTGGGAGCGCTACTACCTCGCCACCGCCGTCTCCGTGCCGGACGCGGCCTTCGACGACCTCGCGCATGCCCTGGCCGAACGGGCCGGGCGGATGCCGGGTTACCGGCGTGCGACGTCCTGATCCTCCTGCATTTGCGCGCTACCTTGGAGCCAATCCAGGCTGGCGGTGTTGCCCAGGGTACGCGCCGTCGATGGCCGGCCCGTGGCCGATCATCGCCGGTCGGCCCCCCTCGGAGACCCAGATGGGACGTCCCGAAGACCTCGAACTGAATCGGAGAGACCTGATGGTCGGAGCATCCGCCGCCGCGGCCCTCGCCGCCGCGCCGAACGGCGCCCGCGCCGATGCCAGCCCCGCCGGCACCGGCAGACCGGTGATGGCGAAGGTGTCGCTGACCGTGAACGGTCAGCGCCGCGACCTCGACCTCGACACCCGCACCAGCCTACTCGACGCGGCACGCGAGCACCTGCACCTGACCGGCTCGAAGAAGGGCTGCGACCACGGCCAGTGCGGCGCCTGCACCATGATCGTCGACGGGCGGCGCATCAACGCCTGCCTGACCCTCGCGGTCATGCACCAGGGCTCGGAGATCATCACCATCGAGGGGCTGGGCCAGCCCGAAAACCTGCACCCGATGCAGGCGGCCTTCATCAAGCACGACGGCTACCAGTGCGGCTACTGCACCCCGGGCCAGATCTGCTCGGGCGTGGCGGTGCTGGCCGAGATCAAGGCCGGCATCCCGAGCCACGTCACCGCCGATCTCAACGCCACCCTTGCGGTGACCGAGGCCGAGATCCGCGAGCGCATGAGCGGCAACATCTGCCGCTGCGGCGCCTACTCCAACATCGTCGAGGCGATGACCGAAGTCGCGGGGAAGCCGGCATGAAGTCCTTCACCTACGAGCGCCCGAGCTCGCCCGCCGAGGCGGCCGCCGCCGTCGCCGCCACGCCGAACGCCAAGTTCATCGCCGGGGGTACCAACCTCCTCGACCTGATGAAGCTGCAGATCGAGACGCCGGCCCACCTCGTCGACGTGAACGGCCTCGGCCTCGACCGGATCGAGCCGACGGACGAGGGCGGCCTGCGCGTCGGCGCCCTCGTGCGCAACACCGATCTGGCCGCCGATGCGCGGGTCCGCAAGGACTACGCCGTGCTCTCGCGCGCCCTGCTCGCGGGCGCCTCGGGCCAGCTCCGCAACAAGGCGACCACCGCCGGCAACCTGCTGCAGCGGACCCGGTGCCCGTATTTCTACGACACCGCCCAGGCCTGCAACAAACGCCAGCCCGGCTCCGGCTGCTCGGCCCTCGACGGTGTTTCCCGGCAGCTTGCCGTCATCGGCGGCAGCGACGCCTGCATCGCCACCCATCCAGGCGACATGGCCGTGGCCATGCGGGTCCTCGACGCCACCGTCGAAACCGTCGACGGCAAGGGCGCCACGCGAAACATCCCGGTGGCCGAGTTCCATCGCCTGCCGGGCGACAGGCCGGAGGTGGACACCACCCTCCGGGCCGGCGAACTCATCACCGCGGTGACGCTGCCGAAGCCCGTGGCGGGCACGCACATCTACCGCAAGGTCCGCGACCGCGCCTCCTACGCCTACGCGCTGGTCTCGGTCGCCGCCATCCTCGGCAGGGACGGCACCGGGCACGTCGCTTTCGGCGGCGTGGCGCCGCGTCCCTGGCGCGTCGAGGCGGCCGAAGCCGCCCTGCCCAAGGGCGCCAAGGCGGTGACCGACCAGGTCTTCGCCGGGGCCAAGCCCACCCACGAGAACGCCTACAAGCTGAAGCTCGCCGAGCGCACGCTCACGGCGGCGCTCAACCAAGCGAGGGCCTGAGCCATGAAGTTCGACACCCCCGCCGGCCAGAACCCCATCGACCAGCTCAAGGTCGTCGGCAAGGCCACCGACCGGATCGACGGCAAGTACAAGACCACCGGGACCGCGCCCTACGCCTACGAGCGCCACGACGTCGTGGCGAACCAGGCCTACGGCTACGTGCTCGGGTCCGGCATCGCCAAGGGCCGCGTGCGCCGCATCGACACCACCGCGGCCAGGAAAGCCCCCGGGGTCCTGACGATCGTCACGACCCTCGAGACGCCCCGGATGGAGCGCGGCATGATGAATGCCGCCTACCTCTTCGGCGGCGACGAGATCCAGCACTACCATCAGGCCATCGCCGTGGTGGTGGCGGAGACCTTCGAGCAGGCCCGGGCCGCCGCCTTCCTGGTGAAGGTCGACTATGCCGCGGCGCCGGGCAAGTTCGACCTCGCCGCCGAGGCGAAGGGCGCCAAGCCGGTCCCCGGCGACAGCGGCGAGGGCAGCGGCGGCAACGGCGAGGAGCGGGTCGGCGATTTCGAGGGCGCCTTCGCGCAGGCGCCGCTGACGTTCGACGAGACCTACACCACCGCCGACGAGAGCCACGCGATGATGGAGCCGCACGCGACCATCGCGGCCTGGGACGGCGACAAGGTCACGCTCTGGACCTCGAACCAGATGATCGCCTGGGGCCACGGCAGCCTCGCCAAGATCCTCGGTATCCCCAAGGAGAACGTCCGGCTCGATTCGCCCTACGTCGGCGGCGGATTCGGCGGCAAGCTGTTCGTGCGGGCCGATGCGGTGCTGGCGGCACTGGCCGCGAAGGCGGCGGGACGCCCGGTCAAGGTGGCGCTGACCCGCCCGCTCATCGCCAACAACACCACCCACCGGCCCGCCACCATCCAGCGCGTGCGCATCGGCGCGACGCAGGACGGCACCATCACGGCCATCGCCCACGAGAGCACGTCGGGCAACCTGCCCGACGGCGATCCCGAGACGGCGGTGAGCCAGACCAAGCTGCTCTATGCCGGCGCCAACCGCCTCACCGCCATGAAGCTCGCCCACCTCGACCTGCCCGAGGGCAACGCCATGCGGGCCCCCGGCGAGGCGCCCGGCCTGATGGTGCTGGAGGTGGCCATGGACGAGATGGCGGAGAAGCTCGGAATCGATCCCGTCGCGTTCCGCATCCGGAACGACACCCAGGTCGATCCGCACGCGCCGGAGCGTCCGTTCTCCCACCGCGACCTCGTCGGCTGCCTCACCCTCGGTGCGGAGACATTCGGCTGGTCCAAGCGCAGCGCGAAGCCCGGCCGGGTCCGCGACGGGCAATGGCTCGTCGGAATGGGCATGGCCGCGGCCTTCCGCAACAACATGGTGATGAAGTCCGGCGCGCGGGTTCGCCTGGACGGCGCCGGCACGGTCACGGTTGAGACCGACATGACCGACATCGGCACCGGCAGCTACACCATCATCGCCCAGACGGCCGCCGAGATGATGGGCGTGCCCCTCGACAGGGTGGTGGTGCGCCTCGGCGACTCGGCCTTCCCGGTCTCCTCGGGCTCGGGCGGGCAGTTCGGCGGCAACTCGTCGACGGCGGGCGTCTACGCGGCCTGCGTGAAGCTGCGCGAGGCGGTGGCCCAGCGCCTCGGCATCAACTCGGCGGACGCCGTGTTCGCGGACGGGCAGGTGCGGGCCGGCAACCGCGCCGTGCCCCTCGGCGAGGCCGCGGCGGCGGGGGCGCTCACCGCCGAGGACAGCATCGAGTTCGGCGACATCTCGAAGAAGCAGCAGCAATCGACCTTCGGCGCCCACTTCGTCGAGGTCGGCGTCGATGCCGACACGGCCGAAATCCGGGTCCGGCGGATGCTGGCGGTGTGCGCGGCCGGGCGCATCCTCAACCCGAAATCCGCCCGCAGTCAGGTCATCGGCGGGATGACCATGGGCACCGGCGCCGCCCTGATGGAGGAACTCGCCGTCGACACGAAGCGCGGCTTCTTCGCCAACCACGATCTGGCCGGCTACGAGGTCCCCGTCCACGCCGACATCCCGCACCAGGAGGTGATCTTCCTCGACGAGGTCGACCCGATGTCCTCGCCGATGAAGGCAAAGGGGGTCGGCGAGCTCGGCATCTGCGGCGTCGGCGCGGCGGTGGCGAACGCGGTTTACAACGCCACCGGCATCCGGGTGCGGAATTATCCCATCACCCTGGACAAGCTCCTCGACGCCATGCCGGACGCCGCCTAGGCCCCGCCTCCGCGCCATCGATGCCGCGACGGATACCGGGCCGTCGCGGCGCCCGAGCGGAGCCGTATCCCCTCAACCCGGAGGATAGGCCGGAAGGCGTGCGACCGGAAACGCCGGTGATCGCACGCCCCCGCGTCGTGACGATTGCCGCCGCGCCACCGTCTCCATCCGGAGGCACCCGAACCGCCATCGTCGCGGCGGACGGGTCTGATCGTTCACGTTCACGTCAGTGGTACGGTTATACCAGCCGCGATCCGGTCCTCCCCGGAACCGCCGTCGCACGCCCCCGTTACGGCTTGGCTCGATACGAGCGGCGGGCGGGGTGATCGAAGGTGGTGGAGGGCGTCGACAGGCACGAGCTCCGGCAGATCATCGCCGGTCTCACCGAGGGGGTGATCCTGATCGAGCCCGATCAGTCCATCGCTTACGCCAACACCGCGGCCCTGGCGATGCACGGGGCCGAGACCCTCGACGACCTGGGCGGCACCGTCGACGCCTACCGGGAGCGCTACGCCCTGCGCTACCGCAACAACCAGGCGCCGAACCGCTACCCCATGGAGCGGGTCGTCTCCGGCGAGAAGTTCCACGACGTCATCGTCGAGGTCCGGCGCTCGGACAAGCCGGAGGTCGATTTCGTCCACTCGCTCCGGAGCCTCGTCGCCACCGACCGCGACGGCAATCCGAGCTGCCTCGCGCTCATCCTGAAGGATGTCTCCGGGCAGTTCGAGGCCGAGGAACGCTTCGAGACGACCTTCAACGCCAATCCGGCACCGGCCGTGATCTGCCGGCTGTCGGACCTGCGTCACGTCAAGGTCAATCTCGGCTTCCTGGAGATGACCGGCTACACCCGCGACGCCGTCATCGGCCGCAGCGTCTACGAGGTCGACGTGCTCGCCGGTGCCCGCAGCCGCGACCTCGCCATCGCGCGGCTCCACGCGGGCGGGACCATCCCGCAGATGGAGGCCTGCCTCGACTTACCGGACGGAAGCACCCGCTTCGTCATCGTCGCCGGCCAGCCGATGGACCTCGGCGACGAGCCCTGCATGCTCTTCACCTTCGCCGACCTCGAGCTGCGGCGGAAGGCCGAGACCGCCCTCAAGCAGAGCGAGGAGCGGTTCGCCAAGGCGTTCCGGCTCACCCCCGTGCCGACGGTACTCGCGCGGGCCGACGGCTTCTCCATCACGGCGGTGAACGAGGCGTTCTCGCGGGTCTTCGGCTACGGCGCCGACAAGGTCGCGGGGCGCTCGCCGTCCGACCTTCGCCTCTGGGTGCACGAGGGCGCCCGGGACAAGTTCGAGACCGCCGTGGCGCGCACCGGCTACGTCCTCGGCCTCGAGGTCTGCCTGCGCCACGAGGACGGGACGAACCTCGATTGCCTGATCTCGGCCGAACGGGTCGAGATCGGCGACGAAGCCTTCGCCCTGCTGGTCCTGCAGGACATCACCGAACGCAAACGGACCGAGCGGGACCTGTTCGACGCCATCGAGGCGGTGATGGCCGACACGTCCTGGTTCAGCCGCGGGCTCATCGAGAAGCTCGCCAACCTGCGCCGGCCGGGCAGCGAGCACAAGGACGGCCTCGTCCCGAACGTCACCGTGCGGGAACGCCAGATCCTGGACCACATCTGCCAGGGCCTGGACGACGACGCCATCGCGCGGCGCCTGAACCTGTCCCGCAACACGGTCCGCAACCACTCCGCTTCGCTCTACCGGAAGCTCGGCGTCCACAAGCGCTCCGAGGCCATCGTCTGGGGACGCGACAACGGCTTCCCCCTCGCCTCCCCCGGGTAAAAGAAATCCCCCTACCGGTACATCTGCACCATTGCCGGGCGCCGATCACGGGCTACTTGAGAGCCGGCACTCTTTCCCACCTTTTGCCCACCTCTTGCCCCGGCATCCTGGAGATCTTCGTGAGCCCGCAGCAGACGTCTTCGGCGGCCGACAAGCTCAAGGGATCGGTCAAGGAAGCCATCGGCAAGTTGATTGGCGACGAAAAACTCACTGCTGAGGGAAAAACTCAGCAGAAACTACCGAAGTCAGACGTGAAACCAAAGGCTACTTCCAAAACGTAGCTTTGGTCGAACGTCACCCCCGACGAACACGAACGTCACGAAAAAGAAGGAGAGACATCATGGTCGATACGGACCGCATCACCGGCGCCGCCAAGGAACTCGGCGGCAAGGTTCAGGGCGCCGTGGGCGACCTCACCGGCTCGAAGCGCGACTCCGTCGAGGGCCGGGCCCGCGAGGCGCAGGGGACCGCCGAGAACCTGTACGGCCAGGCCAAGGACACCGTGCGCGATGCGGCCGACCACGTCGCCGACACCGCCCGCGACCTCGGCGGCAGGGTCCGCGACACGGTCGGCAACCTCGTCGGTTCGGGCGACGTCGAGGACCGCGCGCGCCGCGCCCAGGGCGCCGCGGCGGACACCTACGAGCGCGCCGAGCGCTCGGTTCGAAGCGCCGGCCGCGAAGCCTACGACTATGCCGAGGACGCCTACGAAAATTCGGGCCGTTCCGTGCGCCAGGGCGGCCGCGAGCTGACCCATCAGATCGCGGAGCACCCCGTCGCCGCCCTGCTGGTGGCCGGCCTCCTCGGCTACGGCCTCGGCCTCCTCATCCACGGCCGCGACTGAACCCGCAGGCCCACCATCGATCGGTCCGACCGCGCCGGGACCGCGCGGTCGGACCCTCGCGTTCCACCCCCCACTTCCCCCTCGCCCGACCGAACTTCTCGGACGACCGAATTTCTTCGACGACCGACCACCCGGAGTACCTGTCACGTGTCCACTTCCCCCATCCTCGCGACCCCCGCGGCCTCGGCCGACACCCGCACCGTCCTGCTCAACTCGGTGTCGTGGGGCGCGATCTTCGCCGGCGCCGTCACCGCCCTGGTGACCCAGGTCATCCTCAACATGATCGGCGTCGGCGTCGGCCTGTCGAGCGTCGGCACCACCGCCGCCGACAACCCGGCCGCCTCGACCCTGTCCATGGGCGCCGGGATCTGGTTCATCGGCTCCGGCATCGTCGCGGCGCTGGCCGGCGGCGTCCTCGCCGGCCGCCTCTCGGGCAAGCCCGTTGCCGGCACCGCCGGCCTGCACGGCCTCGTCTCCTGGGCGGTGACCACCCTCGTGGTCCTGTACCTGCTGACCTCGGCGGCCGGCGGCCTCATCGGCGGCGCGTTCTCGGGCGTGACCAGCACGCTGGGCGGCGCCGGCTCCCTCGTGGGCGGCACCGTGCAGACGGCGGCCCAGGCGGCGGCTCCGTCCCTGTCGAAGATCTCGAATCCCCTCGACGGCATCGAGCAGTCGGTCCGCAACCAGGCCGCCGGTCAGGACCCGCAGGCCGCCAAGGACGCCGCCGTCGCGGCGATCCGCGCCCTGTTCACCGGTGACCCGGCCCAGAAGGCCCAGGCCGAGACCCGCGCCGCCGACGCCCTGGCCAAGGCCCAGGGCATCCCGGCCGATCAGGCCAAGGCGCAGATTCAGGACTACAAGAAGCAGTACGACGAGACCGTCGCCACCGCCAAGGTAAAGGCCGAGCAGGCCGCCGTCGCCGCCAAGTCCGCCGCCACCCAGGGCGCCTTCTACGGCGCGCTGGCCCTGATCCTCGGCGCCCTCGCGGGCTTCCTCGGTGGCCGCCTCGGCGCCCCGCAGCCTGCCACCCTGGTCGCCGGCTACGACGCCCGCCGCGTCTGAACGGTTCGCCGATCCTGCCGGTCCCGGTTCGCCGGGGCCGGTCACCGGTCGAACTCGGCCGGTTGTCATTCACCCACAGCACAGGGGCACCCCCATGAGCAGCACCACCGACAAGATCAAGGGTCTGGCCAACGAGGCCGTCGGCAACGTCAAGCAGGGCGTCGGCAACGTCACCGGCAACGACAAGCTCGTCGCCGAGGGCAAGGCCCAGGAACTCAAGGGCGAGGCCCAGAAGACGGTGGGCGAAGCCAAGGACGGCGTCGCCTCCGTCGTCGACAAGGTCACCGGCAAGCGCTGAGCCGGACGACCATCCCGTGGCGGGCGACCGGATTCCGGACCCGCCACCCCGTGCCTTTCGAATCCAGGAGAATGCCATGAATCGCGATCAGTTCAGTGGCGCGACCCGTCACCTCAAGGGTCGCGCCCAGACCGCCCTGGGCGGCGTCACCGGCGATCCGGCCCGCCAGGTCCGCGGCGCCGTCAACCAGGTGTCCGGCGGGGCGCAGTACGCCTACGGTCGCGCCCGCGACCGCGCCGAGGATTTCGCCGAGGACGGGCGGCATCTCGCCCACGAGGTGCGTGACCGTGCCGGCAACCTGATCGATGACGGCCGTCACCTCGTCGGCGAGGCGCGCGACCGCGCGGGAAACCTCATCGAGGACGGCCGCGATTTCGCCCGTCACGCGGCCAAGCGCGGCACCACCTATGGCCGACAGGCCGTCCGCTACGCCGACGACAACCGCACCTCCGCCCTGCTCGGCCTCGCCGCCGTGGCCTTCGCCGTCGGCTGGCTGTCCCGTTCCAGGCGCTGACCCGCACGCATCCGGAGAGATCCCATGATCCGCAAGCTCCTGACCGCCTTCCTCCTCCCGAAGGTCATCGCCTATGTCAGCCGCCGCTTCGGCGGCCGGGCCGCGACCCCGCCGAACCGCCGCGGCCACTGACCGCCACCGGCGGGCGCGATCGTCGCCGGTGCCCGCCCCCTGTCCCCTAGACCGGACGCAGACCGGGACCGCCGCCCCGGCCGAGCCCGGAACCCCATGAAAGGTTCACCCATGAGCAAGGGCTACCCCTCGATGACCGCGCTGCTGGGCCTGCTGGCCGTGGCCGGCTACCAGAACCGCGACAAGCTCGCCGAGCTTCTCAAGGGTCCTGACACGGGTCACGACACGACCCCGGCGCAGGGCGCCGTCCCGCACGGGTCCGGCGCGCCGTCGGCGGCCACCGGGGGCGGCCTCGGGAACCTCGCCGGCCTCATCGGCGGCGTCGGCACGGCCGGCATCGGCGGCGTCATCGCCAGCGGTCTCAGCGAGCTGGTAGAGCACTTCACCAAGGGCGGCCACGGCGAGACGGCGAGTTCCTGGGTCAATCATGGGCCGAACCGCGAGATCCCCGAGACCGATCTGGAGCGGGCCATCGGGGCCGACACCCTGGATCATCTCACCCGGCAGACCGGCCTGAGCCGCCCCGCCCTCCTGTCGCGCCTGTCCCGCGAACTGCCCTCGGCTATCGACCGCTACGCCGCGGACGGACGCAAACCCGCCTGAGGAACGTCGGAACCCGCCTGCGACGCGCCAGGCGGGTTTTTTCATGAGCTGGGTCGGGATGCGCCGGGATGTGCCCCGATGAACTACCGACGGGCTCCCCGGAGGGGACGCTGAGCCGGTCGCGGATCAGATCGCCTGGGCAAGCCAGGGATCGCGCAGAATCCCCACGTGTTCCGGCTTGGCACTGACCTGACTGGCGACCGCAGGCGAAGTGCAGAGACGATTTCGCCCGGTTTGCTTGGCAACGTAGAGGGCTTCGTCGGCGCGGGTGATAAAATCGTCCCCATCGGTGTCTTTTCTCAAGCAGGCGGCGCCGATGCTGGCGGTGACCTTCAACTGCGTGTTGTCCGGCAGGAGGATCGAGCCGCCGGCGATCTGGTGGAGCAGGCGCTCGCCGAGCGTCGACACGTCGTCGAGATCACTGTCGAGGGCGACCACCAGAAATTCCTCGCCCCCGTACCGCACGACCCGGTCGGAGGTTCGACAGGAGTGGAGGATCAGGCCGGCGACGTGCTTGAGGACGAGGTCGCCGACGGGATGACCATAGGTGTCGTTGACGTGCTTGAAGTGATCGAGGTCGATGAGCAGGGCGGACAGGGGCCGCTCCGTCCGCCTCGCGATGGCTACTTCCGCGTCGATCATCTGGTCGAGATACCGGCGATTGAAGGCGCCGGTCAGGGGATCGCGGATGACGTCGCTCTCGAGTTTCGCGATGCGGACGATATCGCGGGTCGTGGAAGCGGACAATTGGGCGACGATGAGGACGAAGGCCCCGCCCGCGAGCAGGATGGTCGAGACGATGAGATCGGTAATTCTGACGATCGAACTCGTGGAACTGAGGATGCCGAAAGCGGCATAGCCCACCATGAAGAGCATGATGAGCGAGCTGAGGATGCGCTACAGTCGATGCAGGCGCCCTTCGCGCACCATCGTGAGGATGTCTGAGATCGGCTTCAGCGATGCAGCCAGCAGCGCGATGCCGATCAGGATTATGAGGGAACTGAGCCAAGCCATAGGCTGAATGTGGCACGCAACCATGAAGAGAGCGTTTCGCCGTCGGGTGAATATTTATATTTGCCGGACAATCCCAGAGATCACCACGGCCGATCGAGCAATATCCAGCTCTCGATATTTGCTTTTCAAATAAGACACCGTGACACTTCGACATGCATCACGGTGGTTTGCGATGGGGGGGCGCAAGATCTTCGCAGCCCCATTCGAGCGATAGACAAGCTTGTCGTCGGGCCGAACCGACGGCGGCCATCCCGATGGCGACCCGAGTTCTTGACGAACCGGCAACCGCAGCGTCGGAGAGCGCCCTAGAGCCGCACCAGCGCCCGGGCGACATCGCGCAGGGTCTCGCCGGACACGTCCGGCGCGCGCAGGACGGCGGAGTACGGAAGACCACGGGCGACGTAGCCCGTCAGCAGGCCGGCGACCTTGGCGCCGTGCAGGTCCCACGGATGGGTCGCGACCAGGGCCATCTCGTGCGGAGCGACCCCGGCGGCCTGCACGGCATGGCGGTACACCTCGGAGCGTGGCTTCGACAGCCCGACATCCTCGACGGAAAGAACCTGCTCGACGAGACCGTCCATGCCGGCGGCCGCGAGCAGGCCCTCCGTGGTCTGGGTCGCGCCGTTGCTCAGGGCGAAGACCCTGATGCCGGCCTCGGCGAGAACCGCGAAGGCGGCCTTCGCATCGTCGTGCGGGGGCAGGGCCTTCATCATGCCGAGCACGGCCGCCCTGTCCTGCGGGGCGACGTCCAGGGCGTGCATGGCGAGCAGTTCGTCGAGGCATCCCGACAGGACGGACTGGAAGGGTGCGAAGGTGCCCGTCGCCGCCAGGGCGAAGGTGTCCCGCAGGCCGGCCGTGTAGAGGAAATCCAGGGCCATGGGCGGCAAGCCCAGGGCCACCAGGGCCGGCCGCATGGGCTCCAGGGTGAAGACCGTGCCGATGATGTCGAAGGCGACGACCTTGGGTCTCGTGGGCATGGGGTGACGCTCCGTCGTCGTGTTCGCCGGGGCAACGCCGGGGCCCGGCCATGGCTGCATCACGACCTGTGACGGCGATCCCGCGTGACCGCGATCCCGCATGACCGCGATCCCGAACTGGAAACGCAAAGCCCCGCCGCCCTCCGCCCCGTCACGCATCCGCACCGCCCTGGTCGGACGCTGGGCCGACATCGGCGGAAGGGCGGTTGCCAGGAGGGGCCGGTTCGCTCCCGGGTCCCTCAGGGACATTCGATCGAGGACCGAAGAGAGCGGGGCGCCCTCACGGGAGGCCGCCCCGCTCTTCCGGGCAGGTCGCAGTCCCGCGACGCGCGACCCTGCTACTTGCTGCCCGCCGTGCCGGTGACGGCCGCGGCGAAGGCCCCCTTGAGGTCTTCGATCACGGCGGTCTCGGCCTCCTTGGCCTTGGCGACCACGCTGGCCATGCCGAAGAACTCGTGGGTCACGCCGGGATAGTCGCGGTACGTCACCTGACCGCCGGCGGCCTTGATCTTGTCGGCCAGCATCTTGCCGTCGTCGTGCAGCGGATCGATCTGCGCGGTCACCACCGTGAACGGCGGCAGGCCCTTCAGGTCGGCCTTGCCGACGATGTCGAGGCGCGGGTCGGACCGGTCGGCGTCGGTGCGCACGGTCTGGTCGTAGAACCAGGCCATCATCGGCTTGTCGAGGGGCTTGGCCGCGGCGTTGTCCTTGTAGGACTGCGTGTCGAGGTTGGTGCCGGCCATCGGGTAGACCGCTACGACCCGGACCGGCTTCTCGACGTTGCCGTCGCGGGCCGTGATGGCCACGTTGGTCGCGAGATTGCCGCCGGCCGATTCCCCCAGCAGGGCGACCCTAGACGGGTCCCCGCCGAAGCTTTTCGCGTTGGCCAGCGCCCACGTGTAGGCGGCGAAGGCGTCCTCCTGCTGGGCCGGGAACTTGGCCTCCGGCGCGTGGCGGTACTCGACGGAGACCACGATGGCCTTGGCGCCCTTGGCGATGGCGCGCGGGGTGGCATCGTAGGTGTCGAGGTCCGCGATCACGAAGCCGCCGCCGTGGTAGTAGACCACGACCGGCAGCGGACCGGTGGCACCGTCCGGCGCGTAGATCCGGACCTTCTGGGAGCCGCCCGCCGTGTCGTAGGCCAGATCCCTGGTGGTGACGCCGGGCTCGGGCACGGTGTTCCGGCCCTGCTCCGTCAGGAGCGCCTTCACGCCGTCGGCGGCGCTCGGCTGCGTCCGGGCTTCGGCGGGCGACAGCTTCGGGAGCGGCTTCGGGTCGAGCTTCTTCATGGCGTCGAGGACGTGCTTCATATCGACGTCGAGGTTCGCCATCGGCGAGCCGGTCACCGCCGACACCGCCCCGTCCAGACGATCCTTCAGGGTCGGTGCACCCTGGGCCCGGGCGGACGCGCCCGACAGGAGGGCGGTGCCCGCGAGCAAGGCGGCCAGGGCGTGCGACTTCGGTCCGACGATCATGGAATGTCCTTGGGTTCGTGAAACGGACCGCCCGTCCGGCGGGCAGCTCCTCGACCAAGGGAACGACCCCTGTCCCGTCTCGTTCCCAGCCCCGCCCGTCCCCGAACGGAGGCGCCCGAACGGAAGCCATGGTGAACCCGCGTCCCGATCAACCCCGCG
This sequence comes from Methylobacterium sp. WL69, assembly GCF_008039485.1. Classification (NCBI taxonomy): domain Bacteria; kingdom Pseudomonadati; phylum Pseudomonadota; class Alphaproteobacteria; order Hyphomicrobiales; family Methylobacteriaceae; genus Methylobacterium; species Methylobacterium sp. WL69. Next base: position 15,318 of record NZ_VRUZ01000083.1, read on the forward strand.
GCCAGCCTCGTTCGCACCCGCCTCCGCGCAGGCTGAACCGGGACAAGCCGGTGACCAATGCGAGGGCTCGTGCGGGATACGCCGACCGAACCGATCGTGACGTGCGATGAAGCCGGCGGATTGGATCAGGTGAGTGGCGGAGAGGGGTCCGTCGTGGGCCCATCGATTTCGCCGCATACTATCGATATACAATGGCTTTTTACTTCGCATCCGACTGTATGTTGGACGTTTCCATGGCGTTTGATCGAATCTCGAGATGGCAAGATTCAGATCTCCGTCGAACCTCAGGTTCAGATCGCCCTGCGCTGGGCAAAAGAAAACCCGCCGCGGCAAAGCCGGGCGGGTAAAAGTGGGGTCTCCGAGAATTCAGGAGCGAAGCAGGCTGACGAAGCCACACCACCGGTCGTGGTCGGAGGTGTGGTCGCAGCCGTTGCCGGATCCCATCAGGCGACGCTGTAATCGAGCAGAATGCCGTTTTGCAGCTGATGATCGGTTTGCTGGTGATTTTCTGGGCTCTCTGAGAAGTTGATTAGTACAGTGGCGCGGTCCCGCGCACCTGAAGAAAGAAGATTGTCATAGTAGGCGAAGCCAGCGGCGTCTGGATTGCGATGCAGCGTATTTTCATACAAATTGGTTATGTACTGCTGATTTGTTATGTTGGCGCCATATTTCTGCTGGAATTCCGGCGAGTTGATGAAGCCGACAGCATCGTCGTGAAGGCTGACACCCCTGTCCAGCAGATCGACGTGGAACTTGAGGCCAGCACTCTCTGGAGCCCGGTCAAGCGCCGCCTGGTAGAGACGAAATGCTTCGCCCGCGTTGCCATTAAAATCAAGCGCGAGGACCTTGTTGTCGGTGAAATGAAGGCGCTCGACGTTCATAAGGTAGTCGATCTCACCGGTCGACTTATTCTGAAGCGCGAGCACACCATTCTGCGAAGCCGCATTGTAGGAGCTGAGTGAGCCACCTGCTACGAACGTGTCGAGGCCAGCGCCACCATCGACAAGGTCATTGCCGCTGTTTCCAAAGATGACGTCGCGGCCGCCCAGGCCGTTGATCGTATCGTTGCCCCCGGTGCCGTGCAGCGCGTCCGCCGCCTCCGTGCCATTGATAACCTGTCCAGGTGTGCCGGGGTTGAGCGGAATCGTGCCGGTGCCGCCAGTTCCTCCACCCGTGCCTCCTTCTGTTCCGCCGCCGGGCCCGCTGCCAGTCCCGCCGCCCGTGAGCGCTCCGGTGAGGGAGCCAACGGTGCCCAAAAGAGCATCCACCGTGGTGGGGATGAGGCCGCCGCCGTTACCGTAAGACCCGCCGCCGAGAAGTCCGCCGAGGAGGCCACCGTTCCCGCTGGTCGAACCCGTACCAAGATCAACACCCAGATTAATAATCGGCGAAATCGAAGTCGAGCCGGTCGCCCCAATGCTACCGTCGATCGCGATGATCGAGGTAGTACCTCCAGCCCCGATGTTCAGTCCGACCAAACCGCCGAGGTTCAAATCTACAACTGTGCTGCTCTGACCAGAGCTGCTGCCGGTTGAGGCTGTGATGCCGACAACCTCACCTAAAATATTGCCAGACGTAGAGCTGATGCCACTCACAAGACCACCAAATGCCGAGCCAATACCGCCAAGTAGTAAGGCCATTGCTTTCTCCGATCCGTAAAATTGTAGCGACGTCTCTATCGCTTCTTGTATGTTGTCTGGATTATCTTAAAACTCAACTAATATGCGAGTAGATTCGCCTTTTAACTTCGCATGACAGATTTTTAGGTAAATAACTCTTTAATTTTCAGTAAAAATTCGCTTTTAGTTAGAATCTTGACCGCATTGAGGACTACTCCAACGAAAACCCGCCACGGCGCGAGCCGGGCGGGTGAAGGTGGGATGACCCTGACCTGACCCTGACCCGCCAAACTGGTCCACGCTGAGCGCAAGTTTTTCGGGCATCCTGAACCCTGAAGGAGGGTGGATGCCATGCCTCGCAAACGCTTCACGAACGAACAGATCGCCTTCGCCCTGCGGCAGGCGGAGAATGGTGCGACGGTCGACGAGGTCTGCCGGAAGATGGGCGTGTCTGAGCCGACGTTCTACCGCTGGAAGAAGCAGTTCGCCGGCATGGGCGTGCCGGAGATCCGGTGGCTCAAGCAACTGGAAGACGAGAACGGCAAGCTCAAGCGGCTGGTGGCTGACCTGACGCTGGACCGTTCCATGCTGCAGGATGTCCTGAAGCGAAAGTGGTGAGGCCCGCCGCTCGCCGCGAGGTCGCCGATCATCTGCAGGTGACCTATGACGTCAGCGAGCGTCGGGCCTGTCTGGCCACCGGCTTCGGCCGTTTGTCTCAGCGCTACAGGAAGCGCTCCGACCCGCAGGTCGCGCTGCGCATGCGGTTGAAGAAGCTTGCCGCCGCACGGGTGCGCTACGGCTACCGGCGGCTGCACGTCCTGTTGCGACGGGAGGGCTGGGAGGTGAACCACAAGAGGACGTACTGGAACAACCCACGACGAGGGGCTGTCGATCCGGTCCAAGCTGCCCAAGCGTAAGCGGGCTTGGCGGTATCGCCAGGGCCGGCCGGCGATCGGTGGGCTGAACGAGGTCTGGGCCATGGACTTCACGTCCGTCCGCCTCTTTGATGGTCGTCCGTTTCGGATCCTGACCGTCGTCGATTGCCACACGCAAGAGGCGCTCTCACTCACACCGAGAACCAACTTCCGCGCCTTCCAGGTGACCGAGGCCCTCGACGCCTTGGTCAGGCT
>NZ_VRUZ01000084.1:0-17745 GCF_008039485.1 Methylobacterium sp. WL69
GCCCCGGCGCGCCGGCCTCGGCCTCGCGGGCGCCGGCCTGGCCCTGGCCGTGGCGCTCAGCCCCGTGGAGGGCGATCTCCTGCACCGCCTGATGCCGGAGGCGGCCCACGAGCGCCTGATCCAGAGCAGTTCGCGGGCCCGTGTCGCCATCGCCCGCAGCTTCGGCGCGGCGGTCGCCGCCGATCCGTGGCGCGGGGCCGGGTACGGCACGGCCGGGCGCTTCGCCTGGACCCCCGTGGCCGACACCCTCGCGCCGGACTGGCGCCGGATGCTGGCGGTGGGCCACCCGCACAACAGTTTTCTGCAGGTCTGGGCCGAACTCGGGATCGTCGGCGCCGGCCTGATGGCGGCCCTGCTCTTCCTGACGCTCCGGTCCATCGCCGCGATGCCCCGGTTCCAGGCGGTGACGGCCTTGGGCCTCCTCGGCGCCGCGGCGGCGGTCGCCTTCGTCGAGCACGGCGCGTGGCAGGCCTGGTGGGTGGCGGGCCTCGGCGGCGCCGTAACGTGGTTGCGGGAGGGCGGGATGCGCGAAGACGGGCTGGCCGAAGGCCGGGCCGAGGCGGCCTGACGCTCAGGCGGCGGCCGCCTCGACGCGGTTGCGGCCGGCGTTCTTGGCCCGGTACAGGGCGAGGTCGGCGCGCTTGAGCATGTCGGCCGGGCCGATATCCTCGGGCCGGCGCCAGGACACGCCGATGGAGACCGTGACGGCGATGGCGCGGGTGTCGCGCTGGATCGCGAACGGCACCGCCTCGATCCGCTCGCGGATGCGCTCGGCGATGGCGTGGGCCTCGGGCGGCTCGGCGTCGGGCAGGATGATCACCACCTCCTCGCCGCCGTAGCGGGAGACGATGTCGATGCCGCGGGTATGGGTGCGGATGCGGTCGGCGAAGGCCCGCAGGACCTCGTCGCCGGCCTCGTGGCCCCAGGTGTCGTTGATCGCCTTGAAGCGGTCGATGTCGAGCATGAGGGTCGCCACCGGGCGGCCGCGCAGGGCGGCCTCGGCGAACAGGGCGCCGAGGTGGCTGTCGAGGTAGCGCCGGTTGTGCAGGCCCGTAAGCCCGTCGGTGACCGCGAGCTCCATGGAGGCCTGGACGGCGCCCCGCAGGGTGTCGGAGAACCGCCGGCGGCGCACCTGCGTGCGGACCCGGGCCACGAGCTCGTTCCGGTCGACGGGGCGCATGAGGTAGTCGTGCACGCCGAAATCGAGGCCGCGCACCACCCGCGCCTTGTCGTGCGGCTCGGCGATCATCACCACCGGCATGGCCCGGGTCCGGTCGAGGGACCGCAGCTGGCTGCACAGGCGCAGGCCGTCGAAATCGACGAGATCGAGGCTGACGAGGGCGAGGTCGAAGGTCCCCTCGGTGGCGAGCACCAGGGCCCGGTGCGGATCGGGTTCGACGGTGACGCTGTGGTGCTGGCTCAGGGCCGTGGACAGGCGGTCGGCCGAGCTCGCCCGGTCGTCGACCAGGAGGATCGCGGCGTTCAGGCCGGTCTCGGCCGTGGCGAGCGCCAGGGGATCGCCCATGCCGAAATCCCGCGACGCGAGGGCGCGGCTGCGCAGCTCGTCCGTCACGGCTTTGAGCCGGACGAGGCTGCGCACGCGGGCGAACAGGGCGACGTCGTCGATGGGCTTCGTCAGGAAGTCGTCGGCGCCGGCGTCGAGGCCGCGCAGGCGGTCGGAGGGCTGGTCGAGGGCGGTGACCATCACCACCGGCAGGTGGGCGGTATTGGGGTCGTTCTTGAGGCGCCGGCAGACCTCGAACCCGTCCATGCCGGGCATCATCACGTCGAGGAGCACGAGGTCGCACAGGCCCTTGGCGCAGATCGCCAGGGCGTCCGGGCCGTTCATGGCCGCCAGCACGTCGAAATACTCGAGCGAGAGTTTGGTCTCGAGGAGCTTCACGTTGGGGAAGAGATCATCGACGATCAGGATGCGGGCCGACATCTGTCCTCACGCGTTCGGGTCGAGGGGAGCGGAGGCGGTCACGTCGTCCGGCCGTCGCCGAGATACTGGCGGACGGTGGCGAGGAACTTGGCCACGGAGATCGGCTTCGAGAGGTAGGCCTCGCAGCCGCCCTCGCGGATGCGTTCCTCGTCGCCCTTCATGGCGAAGGCCGTGATGGCGATGACCGGGATGGACTTCAGGTCGTCGTCCTCCTTCAGCCACTTCGTCACCTCGAGGCCGGAGACCTCGGGAAGCTGGATGTCCATGAGGATGAGGTCGGGCCGGTGGGTGCGGGCCAGCTCGATGGCCTCGATGCCGTTGGCGGTCTTGAGCGTCGCGTAGCCATGCCCCTCCAACAGGTCGTTGAAGAGCTTCATGTTCAGCTCGTTGTCCTCGACGATGAGCACCGTCTTTGTCATGGCCCATTGTTCCCGGCGTTCGAGCGGCTCATTGTTCTTGGAGGCATGGCCCGTTCTTGGAGGCTCGGCCCGCGCGACATGTCCCGCGCGAGAAGATGTAACGGATACATGTTGACGAAACGCAAATCCGACAATGAGCGCGATTCGGCCGAGCGCCTTGCCGTGGCGATCCTTGCCTGGCTGGCCACCGACGACGAGCGGCTCCACCCCTTCCTCGCCGCCACCGGCGCGACCCCCGACACCCTGCGGGCGAGCGCGCAGGATGCCGGCTTCCTCGCGGGCCTCCTCGACCACGTGATGGGCGACGAGGCCACCCTGATGGCCGCGGCACAGGCCCTCGCGGTCCCGCCCGAGCGCATCGCGGCGGCCTGGCGCCGGCTCTCGCCCACGGAGTTCGACGACGGCTCCGACCACGGGGCGGCGGGCGACGATTGCCCATGACGGCGTTCTGCCGGGATTGCTGCACGGTGCAGGCCGGCCCGGCACGCTGCCGCGCCTGCGGTTCGCCGCGCCTGCTGTCGCATCCCGAGCGCGACCGGCTCACCATCGCCCATGTCGATTGCGACGCCTTCTACGCCACGGTGGAGAAGCGCGACGACCCGTCCCTGCGCGACCGGCCCCTCATCATCGGCGGCGGCACCCGCGGCGTGGTGGCCACCGCCTGCTACCTCGCGCGGATCTCGGGCGTCCACTCGGCGATGCCGATGTTCCAGGCCCTCAAGGCCTGCCCCGACGCCGTGGTCCTGCGCCCGGACATGGAGAAGTACGCCCGCGTCGGGCGGGAGGTCCGGCAGATGATGCTTGACCTGACGCCCCTGGTGGAGCCCGTCTCCATCGACGAAGCCTTCCTCGACCTGTCGGGCACCGAGCGCCTGCACGGGGCGAGCCCGGCCCTCACCCTGGCGCGCTTCGCCGCCCGGGTGGAGCGGGAGATCGGCATCACCGTCTCCATCGGCCTGTCGGATGCGAAGTTCCTGGCCAAGATCGCCTCCGACCTCGACAAGCCGCGCGGGTTCGCCATCCTCGGCCGGGCGGAGGCGGTGGAATTCCTCGCCGGGCGCCCGGTCTCGATCCTGCCCGGCATCGGTCAGGCGGCGCGGGCGCGGCTGGCCGAGCGCGGCATCCGCCGCGTCTCCGACATCGCCAGGGCCGACCCGCGGACCCTGCACGCGGCCCTGGGGCGCGACGCGAGCCGGCTCCTGGCCCTCGCCCGGGGCGACGACCCGCGCCCCGTCCGGCCCGAGCGCGACACCAAGAGCGTTTCGGCCGAGACCACCTTCAGCGCGGACATCGCCGCCTTCGAGGCCCTGCGGCCGATCCTGTGGCGCCTGTGCGAGAAGGTGTCGGGCCGGCTCAAGCGCCAGAACCTCGCGGCCGCCAACGTCACCCTGAAGCTCAAGGACTCGGCGTTCCGCCTGCGCACCCGGACGCGCGGCGGCCTGGCGCCGACGCAGCTCGCCGCGCGCCTGTTCGCCGACAGCGAACCCCTCCTGCGGGCGGCCTGCGACGGCACGCCGTTCCGCCTCCTCGGCATCGGCGGGGGCGACCTGTGCGACGCGGTCCATGCCGACCGGGGCGACCTCATCGACGGGAGCCTCACGGCGGGCGGGCTCGTCACCGGAGGCCTTGCCGACGGAGGCCTTGCCACCGGAGGTGTGGCCCGCACCGTCCGGCGCGAGGCCGCCCTCGACCGGCTGCGTGAGAAGTTCGGCGCCGGAACGATCCAGCGCGGCCTCGCCTTCACCCCCGCGCCGCGCGCCGGCGAGTAGCGCGCGTCAGGACTTGTAGCGGGCGTCAGGATTTGCAGTCCGTCGCGGCCGGGAGCTTGTCGAGGCGGCTGAGATTGCCTGCCACGGCGAATTCCCCGTAATCCAGGCGCAGGTTTCCGCTGACCCCGTTCTCGTAGAGGTCGAAGGTCAGCACGTAGATCGGCGTGCGCTCGCCCGCGCCGGAGGTGAAGTAGCTCAGGGTCACCGGCCAGTGGGTCATGCCCGCCATCTCGCCCTCGCGCAGGGGCTTGTCGCGGTCGGATTCCGCCTTGGCGGAGGCAATCGTGGCCGGGCGTCCGATGACCGCCAGGGTGTCGTAGACCTTCCGGCCGTCGTCGGTGCCGTCGTAGACCTTGACGGAGAGCGTGGTCTGACCGGCGCGCGCCGTCTCGATGAGCCGGCGCATGTGGAGGGTGGGGAACAGCACCTCGCCGCTCGCCTGGAAGCCGTCGCGCTTGGGCTCCTTGAGGCGGACCTTGAGGGCGTCGGCCGCCGTTTCGGCGGTGCCGTCCACGGACTGGCCGGGCGTGCCGTTGAGGAGGGTGCTGACCTTGAAGCGGTAGCTGCGTCCGTCGGCGCTCTCGAAGGTGGTGTTGCGCAGGTCCGAGGTGCGGCTGCCGGTCTCACCGCTGTCCAGCACCGTCACCTGCCGGGTCTGCATCGTGTAGCCCTTGCAGGCGTCGCCCGAGAAATCGATGACGATGCGCCCGCGCGCACTCTCCACCGCCCGGGTGCCGCCGCTCTGGGCCAGGGACAGGTCGTAGACCGCCCGGTGACTGGCGAGGTGCACGGGCTCGGCGGCGCCCGCCCCGGTGGCGAACAGGACGAGACAGGCCGTGGCGCGGGGCAGACGCATGGGGTCTCCTGATGGGGGTGGATCGGGATGCGGCAGTCGCCCCTCAGATAGGCCGCCCCTCCCCCACCGGCAATGCGGGGCCGCCGGCACGCCTCGTCCGGCCAAAGGCCGGGGGTCGAAACGCGACCGCGGGAAACACAGTCGGTGGAAATTCAGTTGACGGACCCACGGCCGGCTCAAACTTGGCCGGTGGAAACTTGACCGCTCTTCCGATCACCGTCGAAGCCGCTCTTGCCTCCGGCTCGCGCGCTCCTGTACGGTTCGCCCGTCGCCGAAGAGAGCCCGAGGCGAACGTCACCCGTCCGGTCCCGAAGTCGCCAGCCGCGGAGCCCCGCCGCTGTGCCTCCGTGCCCGCGACGCCGAGGGTGAGCGAGGACGATGTCGGGAGGGGGCGATGACGGATACGATCCCGAGCTGGTCGGACGAGCGCGTCGATCTCCTGCGCCGCCTGTGGCAGGAGGGCCTGAGCGCCAGCCGCATCGCCGCGCAGCTCGGCGGCGTCACCCGCAACGCCGTCATCGGCAAGGTCCATCGCCTCGGCCTGTCCGGCCGCGCCGCGAAGGCGTCCGACACGGTCCTCCCCCGCAAGAAGGCCGCCCGCGAGGGGGAAGCCCAGGCGGCGGAAGGGGCCGGGGCCGAAGCGACCGGGGCGGCGCAGGGCGCCGAGACCGGCACGGCCGAACCCGGAGCGGTCATCGCCATGGTGCCCGTGGCCATGGTGCCCGTGGCGGCCGAGGCGCCCGCCGCCCGTGCCGAGGCGGCGCCCGTCGCGCGGGTCGAGCCCGTGGCCCTGGCGACCTCCCGGCGCGTGACGATCATGGACCTGCGCGAATCCATGTGCCGCTGGCCCCTGGGCGACCCGACCACGCCCGAGTTCCACTATTGCGGCGACCGCGCCATCACCGGCCTGCCCTACTGCACCCACCACGCCGAGATCGCCTATCAGCCGGCGGCCGAGCGCCGGCGCGACCGCCGGGTCGGCGGCTTCCGATGAGCCCGGCCGGCGGCTTCCGCTGAGCCCGGCCGGCGGCTTCCGCTGAGCCCGGCCGGCGGCTTCCGCTGAGCCCGGCCGGCGGCTTCCGCTGAGCCCAGCCGGCGGCTTCCGCTGAGCCGGGCCGGCGGCTTTCGCTAAGCTTGGCCGGCGGCTTCCGCTGAAGCGGACGCGTTACGGTTCGGCGCCGGCGAACATCTCGTCGAACGAGTAGCCCGAGCCCCGCACCGTGCGGATCGGGTCGCTCTGGCGGGGCCGGTTGAGGGCCTTGCGCAGGCGCCCGACATGAACGTCCACCGTGCGCTCGTCGATGTAGACGTCGTGCCCCCAGACCCCGTCGAGGAGCTGTTCCCGCGAAAACACGCGGCCGGGGCTCTGCATCAGGAATTCGAGGAGCTTGAACTCCGTTGGCCCGAGATGGATCTCGCGGCCCTCCCGGCGGATGCGGTGGCTGAGGCGGTCGAGCTCGATGTCGCCGGCCACCAGCAGGTTGGCCACGTGGGCGGGCTTGGCCCGCCGCAGGAGGGCCCGCACGCGGGCGAGGAGCTCGGGCACGGAGAACGGCTTGACGATGTAGTCGTCGGCGCCCGTGCCGAGGCCGCGGATGCGGTCGCTCTCCTCGCCCCGGGCCGTGAGCATGATCACCGGCAGGCGCTCGGTCTCCCTGCGCGCCCGGATGCGGCGGCACAGTTCGATCCCCGACAGGCCGGGCAGCATCCAATCCAGGAGGACGAGGTCGGGGACCTGTTCCTGCATCCGGATGTCCGCCTCGTCGCCGCGCGTCGCGGAGTCGACCACGAAGCCCTCGGCCTCGAGGTTGTAGCGCAGCAGGAGGGTCAGGGCCTCCTCGTCCTCGACGATCAGGATCCGCGTACTCATCACCCACGCCCGCTCAGTATACGCCCGCCCACCATGCGCCCCCATGCGAAACCGGGGACGTCCGGACCGGGTCCGAACGCCCCCGGAACTGTCCCGTCTCCAGGGTCCCGGCGATGGGCCCCGGTCCCCGCCGTCCCTCAGACGCCGGTGGCCACGTCGAGGGGCGGCACGTCCACCGTGGCGTAGTTCGAGGCGTCGTTCTTGGGACGGTCGCTCTCGGCCAGGCTGTTCTCGCCGGTGACGAGGTAGTGGATCGTCTCGGCGATGTTGGTGGTGTGGTCGCCGATGCGCTCGATGTTCTTGGCGACGAACAGGAGGTGGGTGCAGAACGAGATGTTGCGCGGGTCCTCCATCATGTAGGTCAGGAGTTCGCGGAACAGGGAATTGTAGAGGGCGTCGATGGCGTCGTCGCGCTCCCAGACGTCCAGAGCCGCCTTGGTGTCGCGGCTGGCATAGGCGTCGAGGACGTCCTTGAGCTGCTCCTGCACGAGGTCGCTCATGTGCTGGACGCCGATGACGATCTTCTGCGGCTGGACCTGCTCGGCGATGGCGACCACGCGCTTGGCGACGTTCTTGGCCAGATCGCCGATGCGCTCGAGGTCGTTCGAGACGCGGATGGCCGAGACCGTCTCGCGCAGGTCGATGGCCATGGGCTGGCGCCGGGCGATGAGCAGGATCGAGCGCTCCTCGATCTCGCGCTGCAGGGTGTCGAGGCGGTGATCCGCCGCGATGACGGCCTGGGCCAGGGGTACGTCGCGGCGCACGAGGGCGTCGCTCGCCTCCGTCATCATCTTCTCGGCGATGCCGCCCATCTCCGAGATGGAGCGGCGCAGGTCTTCGAGGTCGGTGTCGTAGGAACTGACGATGTGGTCGGGCATGTCGCACTCCTCGGTCAGGCCCGTCTCGGAACCTGCCACGTGGCGTTGGGGCGGGATACGGGGGTCGATGTCCCCCGCCCGAGGATCAGAGTGCCTCGCGAAACGCCCGATCGCGGCCGCTCCGCTCGAATCCGGCGGCGCGGCGGGCGTTTCGCGGGAGGCCCTCAGCCGAAGCGGCCGGTGATGTAGTCCTGGGTCTGGCGCTTCTCGGGGTTCATGAAGATCCGCGTCGTCGGCCCGAACTCGACGAGCTCGCCGAGATACATGAACGCCGTGAACTGCGAGATGCGCGCGGCCTGCTGCATGTTGTGCGTGACGATGACGATGGTGAACTCGGAGCGCAGCTGCTCGATGAGCTCCTCGATGCGGCCCGTGGAGATCGGATCGAGGGCCGAGGTCGGCTCGTCGAACAGGATCACCTCGGGGCGCTGGGCCACGGTGCGGGCGATGCACAGGCGCTGCTGCTGGCCGCCCGAGAGGCCCATGCCGGACTGCTTGAGCTTGTCCTTGACCTCGTCCCACAGGGCGGCCTTGCGGAGCGACTCCTCCACGCGCACGTCGAGGTCGGCTTTCGGCAGCTTCTCGTAGAGGCGCAGGCCGAAGGCGACGTTGTCGTAGATCGACATGGGGAACGGCGTCGGCTTCTGGAACACCATGCCGATGCGCGAGCGCAGCTCGTTGAGATCGACCTTCGCATCGAGGACGTTCTGGCCGTCGAGCAGGATCTGCCCTTCCGCGCGCTGGTCCGGATACAGGCTGTAGATGCGGTTGAAGGTGCGCAGCAGGGTCGACTTCCCGCAGCCCGACGGGCCGATGAGCGCCGTCACCTGGCGGTCGTGGAAGTTGAGGTTCACGGATTTCAGACCGTGGAAGCTGCCGTAGTAGAAATTCAGGTCCTTCACGGCGATGCGGACGGGGGAGTTCTCGTCCGCCTTGTGGCGGCCGGTGAGCTGCGCGGCGGTGATCCCGGAGGCGGCGTTCATCGGTGGCAATCCTTCGATCGAGCGGGGGGCGGTGGGAGCGGCGCGCGGATCAGCGCGCCCGCTCGCTCTTGATGACGAAGCGGGCCACGATCGACAGGGCGAGGATCGTGACGGTGATCAGGAGGGCGCCGGCCCAGGCGAGCTGCTGCCAGTTCGGGTAGGGCGAGAGGGCGAACTGGTAGATCATCACCGGCAGGTTCGGCACGCCGCCCATGAGGTTGGGTGAGAACCAGCTGTTGTTGTTCAGCGCCGTGAACAGCAGCGGCGCGGTCTCGCCGGCGATGCGGGCCAGCGCCAGGATGATGCCGGTGACGATGCCGGCCGAGGCCCCGCGCCAGGTGATGGCGGTGATGACCTTCGAGGGCGGGGCGCCCAACGCCGCGCCGGCCTCGCGCAGGGTCGAGGGCACGAGGCGCAGCATGTCCTCCGTGGTCCGCACGATGACCGGGGTGGCGATGATGGCGAGGGCCACGGCGCCGGCCCAGCCCGAGTAGCTGCCCATGGGCCGCACCATGAGGGTGTAGACGAACAGGCCGATGAGGATGGAGGGCGCCGACAGCAGGATGTCGTTGAGGAAGCGCACGAGGTCGGCGAGTTTCGAGTTGCGGCCGTACTCGGCGAGGAAGGTGCCGGCCATGACGCCCACGGGCGTCGCCACCACGATGCCGAGGAACGTCATCACGAGGCTGCCGAGGATCGCGTTGGCGATGCCGCCGCCCTCGGAGCCGGGTCCGGGCGTCGGCTCGGTGAAGAGAAGGGGCGAGAAGCCCTTCACGCCCTCGATGATGAGCATGCCCAGGATCGAGCCGAGGACGAGGATGCCGACGAGGGTGGCCAGGGTGCTGGCGCCGATGAGCATCTTGTCGGCGATCCGCCGTCCGGAACGGACCCGGCTGGCCTGGAGGGGTGGCGCGGTGCCGGCGACGGTGTTGAGCGCGTCCATGGGTTCTGGCTCCGGCGAACTCACGCGACCTTCACGCGTCGCACGAGCAGGCGGGCGACGATGAGGACGACGAAGGTGATGACGAACAGGATGCAGCCCAGCGCCATGAGCGAATTCAGCTGCAGGCCGTCGGCCTCGTTGAACTCGTTGGCGATGCGCGACGCGATGGTGGAGCCCGGATCGAACACCGAGGCCGAGAGGCGGTTGGCGTTGCCGATGACGAAGGTCACCGCCATGGTCTCGCCCAGCGCCCGGCCGAGGCCGAGCATGATCGCGCCGATGATCGAGACCGAGGCCTGGGGCACGAGGACGTGGCGCACCACCTCCCAGGTGGTGCAGCCGATGCCGTAGGCGCTCTCGCGCAGCACCGTGGGGATCTGGTCGAGCATGTCGCGGGTGATCGAGGCCACGAACGGCACGATCATGATGGCGAGGATGATGCCGGCGGTGAGGATGCCGACGCCCGACGGCACCCGGGCGTAGAACAGGGTGCCGACGATGGGCATGCCTTCCACGAGGTTCGACACCGGCACCTGCACGAAGCGGGCGAACAGGGGCGCGAAGATGAACAGGCCCCACATGCCGTAGATGATGCTCGGCACCGAGGCGAGGAGCTCGATGGTCATGGAGACGGGCTTGCGCGCCCAGCCCGGGCAGAGCTGCGTCAGGTAGACGGCGATGCCGAGGGACAGGGGCACGCCGATGAGCAGCGCCAGCACGGCGGAGGCCAGGGTGCCGATGATGGCGACGAAGGCGCCGTACTGCTCCTGGCCGATGTTCCAGGCGCTCGACGTGATGAAGCCGGGACCGAATTCGGCGAAGGCCGGCCAGCCGCCATAGGCGATGGAGGCGAGGATGCCGAAGAGCACGAGGAGGACGAGGATCGCCGAGGCGTAGGAGGCCGCGCGAAACAGCTGGTCGCCGAGGCCACCGGGCTTGCGCTGGGCCGAAGCGGCCGTCCGCGTCAGGGAGATCTGTTCAGTCAAGGCGCCCATCCGAGTTGGTCTCTTCTCTCTGCGGCGTCTACAGCGCGGCGTGTCCCGACGCGAGCCGATCGTGTTCCATGGGACGGGCCCGGCGCATGCGCCGGGCCCGTCGATGGATCGCCCGTCCCTCGAAGGGGACGAAGTCTTACCTGCCGAAGACAGGCTTACAGGTTGACGACGGGCTTACATGTTGAAGACGGGCTTGCCGTCCTTGGCCTTGATGTCCTTCCACGCGTCGTGGATCAGACCGACGACGTTGTCGGGCAGCGGCACGTAGTCGAGGTCGACGGCGAGCTTGTCGCCATTCTTGTAGGCCCAGTCGAAGAACTTGAGCACGTCGGCGGCCTTGGCCGGGTCGGCCGGCTCCTTGTAGACCAGGATGAAGGTCGCGGCGGTGATCGGCCAGGCGTTCTCGCCGGCCTGATCGGTCAGGGAGATGCCGAAGCCGGGGGCGGACTTCCAGTCGGCGCTGGCGGCGGCGGCCTGGAAGGCCTTGTCGTCGGGCTGCGGGAACTTGCCGGCCTTGTTCTGGATCAGGGCGTGGCTGAGCTTGTTCTGCTTGGCGTAGGCCGACTCGACGTAGCCGATGGCGTTGGGGACCTGCTTGACGGTGGCGGTGACGCCCTCGTTGCCCTTGCCGCCCTGCCCGGCGGGCCAGCTCACCGTGGTGGCGGCACCGAACTCCTTCTTCCAGGCCTCGGAGGCCTGGGAGAGGTAGGTGGTGAAGATGTTGGTCGTGCCCGACGCGTCGGAGCGGTAGACCGGGGTGATGGTCGCCTCGGGGAGCTTGACCCCCTCGTTGAGCTTGGCGATCTTCGCGTCGGACCACTTGGTGATCCGGCCGGCGTAGATCTCGGCGATGACCTCGCCGGTGAGCTTGAGCTTGCCCGGCTCGACGCCGGCGATGTTCACCACGGGGACGACGCCGCCCATGACGGTGGGGAACTGGACGAGGCCGTCCTTCTCGAGGGCCGCACCCTTGAGGGGCGCGTCGGTGGCGCCGAAATCGACGGTCTTGGCCTGGATCTGCTTGATGCCGCCGCCCGAGCCGATGGACTGGTAGTTCAGCCCCATGCCGCTCTCCTTGCGGTAGGCTTCGGCCCATTTCGAATAGACCGGGAACGGGAAGGTGGCGCCGGCGCCGGTGATGTCGGCGGCCAGGGCGGAGGTGGCGAGCTGGGCGGTCGCGAGCCCGAGGGCAAGGGCGTAGGCGAAGGGTTTCACGAGGCTCTCCGTGTCTGTCGAGCGGGAGGGGGGACCCCGGGCCCGCGCGATCCGCGCGCCCTCGATCCGCCACGACCCGTTAACCGCCCGATGGTGCGGCTCTATGACCGCGACGTGACACGCCGATGACAGCGGCCGCCGGAGCCGAATGGCACGGTCTCCCGCCTTCGCGCGTTGGAACCTGATCCGGACTTCGGCCCATGGCGGTCCGTGCGGAGCGATGCGGCCCTGACGGGGAGGCGACGGTGACGAACGAAGCGAGCAGCGGCACGGCGCCGGCGGACCCGGGCGACGGCGTCTTCCTCGATCTGCACGTGCAGCGGGAGGCCCTGGAGCGCAGGCTCGTCCTCGTCCAGCAGCAGCAGCAATTCGGCACGAACGCGGACGCCATCGCGCGGGCCGGGAGCGAAGAGCGGGAAGCCCTCCTCGACCTCGACCGGGTGCTCACCCTGATCCGGGCGGCGGAGTATCGGCGGCAGCCGGGCGCGCGGCGCTGGTAGGCGGCGGAGACCGGGCGCTCAGTCGACCCGGCGGCGGTCGCGCTCCTTGTGGCGCAGGCGCAGGAGCAGGTCGATCTGGCCGTCCGGAATCGGCAGCGTGTCGCAGGTCTCCTCGTAGAGGGAACGCAGGGCGGTGCCGAGGCGGTAACGCGTGTCGTCGGTCAGGGTCGGGTGTGCATCGCCATCGTGCCCGCAGCCCCTGTCGATCCCGGTGACTCTCTGGTCCAACGTCTCAGTCCCTCGTCTCGAGCGATGTTCAACGCCTGCGCCGAATCAGGGCGTACCCGTCACCCCGCGAGAGTCCCCGATCATGGTAAACAAACCCTTAAGACATCGGTCCGGGAAATAGACGCTGGATCTCGGCGGGAGCCGAACCAGGATTTGGGGCCTAAGCGTGGTGTCGGATACGACGTCGGGGCCGATGTTTTGTTTCAAAGCAGGTTTCCCTGCCCCGCCTCACGCCTCCGCCGATTGCAGCAGGCGGGCGGCCGCCGCGCGGGCCTCGTCGGTGATCGTGGCGCCGGCGAGCATCCGGGCGATCTCCTCGCGCCGCGCGGGGGCGGCGAGGGAGGCGACACGGGTGGCGACGCGGTCGCTGCCCTTCACCGGGTCCTTGGCGATGAGGAAGTGCGTCTCGGCCCGGGCAGCGACCTGGGGCGCATGGGTGACGGCCACCACCTGGACCCGGGTGGCGAGGCGTCCGAGGCGCGCGCCGATGGCATCGGCCACGGCGCCGCCGACGCCCGTGTCGATCTCGTCGAAGATCAGGGTCGGGGCCGAGCCCTTGTCGGCCAGTACCACCTTGAGGGCGAGCATGAAACGCGAGAGCTCGCCGCCGGAGGCGACCTTCATCATCGGCCCGGGGCGGGTGCCCGGATTGGTCTGCGCCCAGAACTCGACCCGGTCGTAGCCGGCGGCATCCCGCGACTCGGGGTCGGTGCCGATCTCGGTGATGAAGCGGGCGCGCTCCAGCTTCAGGGGGGGCAGCTCGCCCTTCACTGCCGCGTCGAGGGCCTTGGCGGCCTTGCGGCGCCCTTCCGTGAGCTTCGTCGCCGCCTTGGCATAGGCGGCCTCGGCCTCGGCGAGGGTCTTCTCCAGGCCGCCGAGGGCCTCCTCGCCGGCATCGATGGCGGCGACATCCGCGGCGTAGCGCTCGCGCAGGGCCGCGAGATCATCGACGGGCACGTCGTATTTTCGCGATGCGGCGCGGAGCGCAAACAGCCGCTCCTCGACGCGCTCCAGCTCGCGCGGGTCGAACTCGGCCTCGCGCAGGGCGGCGTCCAGGACCGTGTGGGCCTCGTCGAGGGCGGTCAACGCGGCGTCGAGGGCGGCGACGCAGGGCTCGACCAGGGCGGGCAGCTGCCCGGCGCGGCGCTCGAGCTTGCGCAGGGCGGAGGAAAGGTGGGCGACGCTCGGGCCGCCGGACGCCTCGATGGCCTCGTTGAGTTCGCGGGCGACCTTCTCGCCCTGCTGCATCACCGTGCGGCGCTCGGCCAGGCCCGTCTCCTCGCCGGCCTTCGGATCGAGGGTCTCGAGCTCGTCGACGGCGTGGCGCAGAAAATCCACCTCCTTGCGGGCGGCGTCCACGCGGGCCCGGTGCTCGCTGAGGCCGGTGCGGGCGGCGCGCACGCGCCTGGCCGCCTCGCCCACCTGCCCGAGGGGGCCGTGCAGGCCGCCGAAGGCGTCGAGGATGGCCCGGTGGGTGCCGGGGTCGGCCAGCGCCCGGTCATCGTGCTGGCCGTGGATCTCGACCAGGGCGGCGCCGATGGCGCGCAGGACCTGCACGCCCACGGGCTGGTCGTTGACGAAGGCCCGGGTGCGGCCGTCGGCCATCTGGATGCGGCGCAGGATCAGGTCGCCCTCGGTGTCGAGGTCGGCCAGGGCCGCGAGCGCCCGGGCGGGGTGGTCGAGGCCGAGATCGAACACGGCGGTCACCGCACCCTGGGCCTCGCCGTGGCGCACGAGGCGGCCGTCGCCGCGCCCGCCGAGGGCCAGCGCGAAGGCATCGAGCAGGATCGACTTGCCCGCACCCGTCTCCCCGGTCAGGACGCTGAGCCCTTCGCGAAAATTCAGGTCGAGCTTGTCGATGAGGACGATGTCGCGGATCGCGAGCTGGCTCAGCATGCCGCGGGTTCGGCCCTGTTGGAAACGGTGGCCACGTTTGGGTGCCTCTCACGAAACGCCCGTTCGGCGCCGTCCCCGGCGACGGGGGGCGCGGGGGCTTTGCGTGAGGTTCTCTTAGCGGGATTCGGGGTCGGACGGAAACGCCTGTCCGCCTCGGCGGAGACGCGCGGGCTCCGCCGAAGGGCGGCCCCGTGCGCGGCCGCCGGTCCGGATCACCAAGCCCGCGCGGGGGCGCCGGTCCGGATCACTGCGCCTCGGCGGTCCGGCCGATGACGCCGCGGTAGACCTTGCTCAGCCAGGAGGACTTCTCCTCGCGCGGCTCCAGGCCGCCGTTCTGCAGGAGCGCGAAGGCGTCCTTGTACCAGGGGCTGTCGGGGAAGTTGTGGCCGAGGACGGCGGCGGCGGTCTGGGCCTCGGCGGTGATGCCGAGGGCCATGTAGGCCTCGACGAGGCGCTCCAGGGCCTCTTCCGCGTGGCGGGTCGTCTGGTACTTGCTCACCACATCGCGAAACCGGTTGATGGCGGCGGGGAAGTTGCGGCGCTCGAGGTAGAAGCGGCCGACCTCCATCTCCTTGCCGGCGAGCTGGTCGCGGGTGATCTGGATCTTGGCCTTGGCGTCGGTGGCGTATTCCGAGGTCGGATACTTCTGGACGAGCTCCTGCAGGCCGGCCAGCGCCTTCTCGGAGCGGTCCTGGTCGCGGGTCACGTCGGGGATCTGCTTGTAGTGCGACATCGCCATCAGGTACTGGGCGTAGGCCGCGTCCTTGCTCGCCGGGTGGCGCTGGAGGTAGCGCTTCGAGGCCGAGATGGCGTCGTCGTACTTCTGGCCCTCGTAGTTCGAATAGGCCGTCATCAGCAGCGCGCGGCGCGACCAGTCGGAATAGCTGTAGGCCTTGTCGAGCTCGCCGAACTTCTTCGAGGCGCCCTCGTAGTCCTTGTCCTCCATCCGCGCCAGGCCGTCGCTGTAGAGCTTGTCGGCGGGAACATCCGGCACGACTTCCGGCTTGTACTTCTCGGCGAAGGGGTTGATCGAATCGAGGGCGTCGCAGCCGCCGAGGCCCACGCCGCAGAGCGTGAGAAGCACGGCCGCCATCGCACCGCGGTTGGGATGAATGAGGCGCATTCCGGTACTTCCCCCAACAGGCGGCCCGCTCGGGACGCGCGTCGTCAAGCCATCACAGGTGTCGGTCGCGTGGCTGACGGCGTGATGCCACGGTCCGGCTGCGTTGCCCAGCGGACCTTGCTCCGTTTCACGGACGAGTCACCGTGGCGTGCGATTTGGGCGTGAAAGCGGCGGCCCCGCCGGGCCGTGCCGCGGAGGCGTCCGAAACGGTCGCGTGTTGCAGACCCGCTACAGATCCCGCCCGCAACAGATCCTGCCCGCGACGGATCGGCCCCTCAGAGGTCGCCCGCGAAGGCGGCGAGGCCGAGGCTGCTGCCGAACTCGGCGAGGCTGGTCTCGCGGCGCGGGCTCGCGGCCTCGACGATGGCGTAGTTGGAGCGGTCGGAGAACAGGGCGGTGAGCACGCCGACATTCATGCGGTGACCGCCGCAATAGGAGCGGTAGGCGCCCTGGATCGGCAGGCCGGCCAGCGCGAGGTCGCCGACGGCGTCGAGGAACTTGTGGCGGACGAACTCGTCGGCGTAGCGCAGGCCCTCGGGGTTCACGACGGCCGTCTCGCCGACCGCCACGGTGTTCTCGAGGGAGGCGCCGAGGGCGAAGCCCGCCTTCCAGTAGCGCTCCACGTCGCGCATCATCCCGAAGGTGCGCGCGCCCGCGATCTCGCGGCGGTAGGCGGAGGCGGTGAGGTCCATGGCCTTGCGGCTGCGGCCGATCACCGGGTTCTCGAAATCGATCTCCACGTCGAGGCGGAAGCCCCGGTCGATGGGGCGGAGCTCGGCGAAGGCGCGGTCCACCTCGATGCGCACGGGGCGCAGCACCTTGATCCAGCGCCGGGCGGCGCCGCAGGTGGCGAGGCCGACGGCGTCGATGGCCTGGACGAAGGGGCGGGCGCTGCCGTCGAGGATCGGCATCTCGGGGCCGTCGATCTCGACGAGGACGTTGTCGAGCCCGAGCCCGTACAGGGCCGACATCAGGTGCTCGATGGTTGCCACGGCGCCCGTCTGGACATCGCCGATGACGGTGCAGAGCTCGGTGGCGGACACGCAGGCGTGGTGGGCCTTGATGAGGCGGTCGTTGCCCGTGGGCATTCCGGTGCGGAGGAACGCGATCCCGTGATTGGCCGGCGCGGGGTGGAGGGTGATCTCCGCCGGATTGCCGGAATGCACGCCGATGCCCCGCAGGGTGGCCGGTGCCTTGAGTGTCGTCTGCTGGTTCGTTCGCATTCCATAGCCCTCGGCCGTGATCGAACGCAGGCCTCCTTCGAGGGAGGCAAGTCGTTCCCGTGATCCGTCCGCTGCTTGAAGCCCCGCGAGCGCGGGCGGCGAAACCGCCGCGCTTTTCGTTCCAAAATTCGTATAGCCCCGCCCCAAACCGGGACCAAATCACGGTTTCTTACGCTGTGTTACAATGCAGCGTCGGGACGGCGATCGAAAAAGCTTTTTTCGATCAACGATTTAACAACGCATGTCACCCGAGGTCGCGAGACCCCGGGTGCGTTGCAAAAAGACATCAAGCCGGACGGGGATGGGCCCCGTCCGGGAGGGTTCAGTTGGCCTGGCGGCGGAGGAAGGCCGGGATCTCGAGCTGATCGTCGTCCATCATGCGGGCCTGCGGTGCCTGCACACGGCCCTGGGCGTCGAGGTTGCCCTGCGCGGGGCGGTAGCCCTGGGCGACGGGCGCGGGGGCCCGCTTGGCATAGTCGACGGGCGCCTGGGGCACCGGTGCCGCCGGGGCGCGCACGGGCACCGGAACCGGGGCCGGGGCGGCCTCGGCCTCCTCGCGGCGTCCGCCGAAGCCGACGGTGGCGAGGCGGCGCAGGAGGGTCATCCGCTTGGTGTCGGCGGCGGGCTCCACCGGCTCCTCGCCGCGGCTGGCGCGGATCTGGGCCTGGCCGGGCATCGGCAGGTCCTGGATCTGCGGCATGCGCGGCGCGCGGGCCACGGCCACCGCCGGGCGCGGCGGCACGAACGGGCCGGCGGCGAGGACGGGCGCCGGCTCGGGCTGGGGCTGGGGCGCCGGCTCGTACGCCATGGCGGCGCGGGGCTGGGTCTGGGTCAGCACGACCTCGTCGCGGATGACGGGCGCCATCTCCATCCGCACGGGCTCGGGGGCGGCGGCCTCCGGC
>NZ_VRUZ01000085.1:0-17714 GCF_008039485.1 Methylobacterium sp. WL69
GCCCTGCTCCTGGCGGGCACCGGCGGGGCGCTCCTGCCGCGGGCGCACCTGGCGTGGCGGCTCCTGCGCGCGGCCGACGATCCGCCCGCCCTGGCGCGCCTGCGCCTCGACCCCGTGGCGACGCCCGAACGGGTGGCCGACGAGATCGACGCGGCGGTGGCGGCGCAGGACGACACCCTGGCCCGGAGCTTCCTCGACCTCGCGGACGGGCGCGGCATCCCCGTGGAGGCCGCCCGGCGCGACCGGGTCGCCGCCCTGGGGGAGGGTGCCCCCTTGCGCACGGCGCGGGCCTTCGCCGACGGCGCCCTCACGGGCCGGGTCGACAGCGGCGTCGGCCTCGCCGGCGCCTTCGCGGCGGACCTGACCGGCCTCGGCGACCTGCGCGACCTCGCGCGGGAGGGCGGGCATCTCCTGCGCGACGAGCCCGCCGACACCGTCCTTCTCGGGCTGGCGGGCGTCGGGCTGGCGGCGACGGCGGCGACCTACGCGGGCGGCCTCGGCGCCGTGGCGCGGGGCGGCGCGACCCTGCTCAAGACGGCCCACCGATCGGGGCGCCTGTCGCGTCCCCTCGCCGCCCATCTCGCCCGGCTGGCGCGGGAAAGCGTCGATCCGGGCGCCGTGCGCGCCATGGCGCTGGCCGCCGGCCGCCTCGACCTCGCCGGGGCCCGCACCGCCGCGCGGGCGGGCCTGCGCACGGGCGCCGTCGCCGAGCTGACGGCGCTGGGCGGCCGGGCCTACGCCCTGCAGGGGCGGATGGGGACGCGGGGCGTCCTGCAGGTCCTGTCCCTGGCGCGGTCCCCGGCCGAGATCGGCCGCGCGGTCCGCCTGGCGGAGGGCATGGGGCCGGCGACGCGGGCGGTCCTCAAGCTCCTCGACCGCGCCGCCCTGGTGATCGGCGCCGTGCTGACGGAGCTGGTGCGAACGGTCGGGCTGGCCCTGGGCTGGTGCTGGGGCGTCACCCTGTTCTGCCGCCGCCTGGGGCTCGCCATCGGGCGCCTGATCTGGGCGGAGCCGGGCCGGGCCCGAACGCCGCGTGGGGCCGGGACCGGGAGCCGGGCGCCGTCCACCATCGCCGCGGCGACGGGCGCCTGATCGGACCGAGCCGAACCCGGCCTGCGAAAACCACCGGCCCGCGCCGGGCCGCGCGGGCCGTCACAGGCCGTCACGGGCCGCGGATTCGGACGGGCGTCGGACCGGCGGAGGCCGTCACGGGCCGCGCGCCGCGCGCCAGCGCCTCGTAGCGCCCGACCTTGCGGGCGGCGACGGCGAACAGGGCGGCGAAGATCAGCATCGCCCCGTCGAACCATGCGAACAGCATGTCGCCCCCGGTTCCGCGCACGGGGTGCCGCGGCAGGGTGAGGATATCGGCCGCGACGACGAGAACGCAGAGGATCGCCACCGCCGCCAGCCCCTCGCACCACGCGCGGCGCGGCGGACGGACGAGGGGCAGCAACGCGGTGAGGATCCAGGCGCCGAAGAAGGCGCGGATCTCCCACTCCGCGCGCCCGGCGAGGTCCACGGCCAGGAGCCGGTTGGCGAGGAAGTAGGCGGCCACCGCCGCCGGCAGGCCCGCGACGGTGCCGACGTTCAGGGCCTGGACCAGCCGCAGGCCGGGGAAGGCGCGGTCACCGGGCTTCGGCAGGCGCGCCACCGACCACAGCACGAGGCCCGTCGCCACCATGGCGCAGCCCATCAGCCCGGACAGGAAGAACAGCAAGCGCAGGGCCGGACCGGCGAAATGCGCCTCGTGCAGGCCGACCAGGGTGGCGAAGGTCCGGGTCGCGGGCTTCAGGGCATCCGCGCTCCCTTCCAGGAACGCGCCCGAGGGGCCGTCGAAGGCGATCTGCGGATGCGCGTGCGCGAGCCCGTGCGGCGCCTCGAACAGGGCGATCACCGTGGCGTGCGCGTCCTTCGGATTGCGGATCGCGATCCGCTCCAGGGTCTCCGGCCGCGCGGCGACGGCCCGCAGCACCAGGGGACCGACGGGCGCCAGGGTACCGGGCCGCCCGGCGGGCGGGCGCAGGCGCGGGACCTGGCCGCTCTCGGCGAACAGCGCCTGCGTGTCGCCGTTATAGGCGGCCGTGACGCCCCAGGGCATGTACATCAGGGCGAGGATGGCGAGGCCCGTATAGGTGATCATGAGGTGGAACGGCAGGGCCAGCACGCCCGTGACGTTGTGCGCGTCGAGCCATCCGCGCCGGGCCGCCTTGTCCCGCCGGAAGGTGAACACGTCCGCGAAGATGCGCCGGTGGGTGACGATCCCGGAGATCAGCGCCACCAGCATGATCATCGAGCAGAGCCCGACGATCCAGCGGCCCCAGAGCGGGGCCAGGTGCAGCTCGAAATGGAACTGGTAGAGGAAGTCGCCGCCCCTGGTGTCGCGCACCGGCGCGGGTGCGCCGGTCTCCGGGTCGAGGAGGACGTGCCCCGGCGGCACGCCGGGCGCGTTGCGCCAGAACAGCTCCACCACCGGCTTGTCGGGGCGCGGCGGCGTGATGAACCACCCCCGCGCCGCACCCGCGTGGGTTTGCAGGTAGGCGACGCCGCGCTCCACCGACGCGGACACCGCCGCCGCCGGGAGGGCCGTCCGGGTGCCGAGTTCGGGCTGCATCCAGCGGGTGATCTCGGGCCGATAGTAGCTCGCCGTGCCGGTGACGAAGACCGCGAACAGCACCCAGCCGACCACGAGGCCGGACCAGGTGTGCAGCCACGCCATGGACTGGCGGAGGGTTGCCCTCATGGCCCGCGCTCCGGGCCGATCAGAAATCGACGGTGGCGGACAGGATGAAGGTCCGGGGCGCCCCGACCGCCAGGAAGCCGCGCGCGGCGGAGGCCCAGTACGAATCGTCGAACAGATTCTGGACCGTGGCCCGCATCACCACGGGCTTGCCGTTCACGCCCTCGAAGGCGTAGCGCAGGCCGGCATCGAACCGCGTCCAGTCGGGGACCGACTGGGTGTTGGCCTGATCGTAGAACATGCGGCTGGTGTAGATCGCCCGCCCGGTCAGGGTCAGGCCCGGCGCCAGCCAAGGCGGCAGGTCGACCTCGCCGTAGAGGTTGAACGCCGCATCGGGCACGCCGGGCGCGGCCTTGCCGTCGAACTGGCGGCCCACGGTGTTGACGAGCTTCGCGTCGATGAGGGTGAGGCCGCCGAGCAGCCGCACGCCCGGGACGAGCTCGCCGAACACGTTGAACTCGATGCCGCGGTTGCGCTGCAGGCCGCTGACGGAGAACAGCCGGGTGGCCGGGTCGGTGAACGCGCTCGGCTGCTCGATCTCGAACAGGGAGGTCGTGACCGAGACGGTGCCGAGGTCGACCTTCGCGCCGACCTCCTTCTGCCGGCTGACCACGGGGGCGAAGACCGCGTTCGAATTGATCGCCGTCACCGGTGCGGACGGCCCCGCGTCGAGGGATTCGATGTAGTTCCCGTAGAACGAGAGGTTCTCGAACGGCCGGACCACCAGGGCGATGGCGGGGCTGAACCGGCCTTCGCGATAGCCCGTCGCCGGCGTCCCCTGGGTCGGTCCCGGCCGGGTGACGTAGCTGCGCAGGTCGATCTCCTGGAAGCGCCCGCCGAGGGTCAGCAGGAAGCGGTCGTCGCCGAGGGACAGGGTGTCGGCGACGGCGACGCTGCGGGCGTAGAGCTCGGTGAAGAGGGGCTGACGGTCGGAGCGGGGGAACGCGACCGTGGGCACGGAGCCGAACGGCAGATCGACGGGGTTGTAGATGTTGATCGGGTAGGTCGGCAGGGCGAACGGGACGAAGCCCCGCGAAAAGTTCTTGTTGACCGCCTCGACGGCCGCGACGGTGAATTGATGCCCGATGAAGCCGGTCTGGAAGGCCGTGCGCAGCCCCACCTCGCCGGTGAAGCCCTGCAGCTCCAGGGGCTGGATCGCGAGGGAATTCGTCGCCAGCCCCGTGGGGCTCGTGACGCGGTAGTTCGAGGTCAGGAAGTCCTCGTTGTAGCGGCTGAGGCCGCCGGCCGCGTAGATCGTCGTCTCGGGCAGCACGTCGAACTCGACCCGGCCGGCGGCCATGTTGTAGCGGCTGTCGTTGTACTCGAACGCGTTCGCGGTGTTGCGGCGGGCGTTGGGCGCCCGCGGCACGGGGATGTTCGGCGCCACCGCGTTGAACAGCGAGGTCGGCGCGGTGACGTTCTGCGTCGAGTGGTTGAAGTCGAACGACGCGCGGAAGCGGTCGTTGCGATAATCGATCCCGAGGGCCGCGACGCCGACCTCGATGGCGTTCTTGTCGAGCGGCGTGTCGCCGTTGCGATAGGCGCCGTTGAAGCGCACGCCCCATTCCTTGAAGGTGCCGAAGCGGCGCCCGAGGTCGAGATGGGTCCCGAACTGAGAGTCGCTGAAGTAGCTCGTGGTCACCCGCGTGAGCGGCGCGTCATAGGCGCGCTTCGGCACGAGGTTGATGGTGCCGCCGACCCGTCCGGTGCCGCCACTGAGGAGGGCGGTGGGCCCGAGCAGGACCTCGACGCGCTCGAGGCCTTCGGTGAAGCTGCGGCGCGGATTGGCGATGTAGAACAGGCCGTCGAAGGCGGTGTCGAGGTTGGTGACCGAGAAGCCGCGGATGAAGTACGAATCGCGCTCGCTGTAGGGCGGGGCGTCGCTGCGCACGGACGGGTTGTTCAGCACCACGTCGCCGACGGAGCGCGCCTCCTGGTCGTTGATGAGTTTTTCCGTATAGCCGGTGACGTTGAACGGGGTCTTCAGGACCGAGCGGTTGCCCAGCAGGCCGACCCGGGTTCCCGTGCCGACCTGGCCGCCCGCGTAGGGCACCGGCGGCTGGCCCACGGTTCCGGAGCGCGGCGGCAGACCCGTGGGCGCCCCGCGGCCCTGGGGCTGCCCGGCGACGTGCAGTTCCTCGAGGGCCACGGACCCCGCCGCCCCCCCGAGCTGGACGTAGCGCGGGTTCACCAGGGTGATGGTGGAGGGGCCCACGGCGCGGAACGTCAGGTCGGTGCCCTCCAGAATCCTGCCGAGGCCGTCGAGGGGTTCGAACGCGCCCTCGGCGCCGTTCGTCGTCAGGCGGGCGGTGAGCTCCGTCGCGTAGACCAGCTTCACCCGCGCCTGTTCGGTGAAGGCGACAAGGGCGGATTCGAGGGGGCCCTTCGGGATCGTCAGGACGACGCTGCCCGCCGCCCGCGGCGGGGCCGAAGGCTCCGGCGCCAGGGCGAGGATAGTCGCCGCCCGGCCCTTGCCCGGCGGCGTGCGGCGGGTTTCCTCGCCCTGGACGGCCGCCGGAACCAGCAGGAGCATCGACGCGCCGGCCATCGACAACCCGGACATCGACGCGCGGGCGAGGGTCGTTCCCGCCCGTCGCCCACATCCAAACCCACGCCCTCGCACCGCCATTGCACGCCCCATCCTCTGCCCGGAGGGGCGGCCCGCTTGGCGTTCGCTCGTCCCCTGCCGAGAGAGATCAACGGAGCGCCGATCTCCTGACGTCCGAGGGCGAATTTTTTTCAGAGCGGGGATCCGACCAGGACGAGGAGCGGGGTCAGGCGGGTGAGGCGCACCCCCATGGTCGCCCCGATCGCCGCCAGGGCGTCGTCGGTGTTCTGTGGGTCGAACGCCCCGGTGACGCGCCGTTCGCCGGCCCTGGCGTCGAGCAGGACGATGCGCCCGTGGCGATAGCGCTCGAGCTCCGCCAGGACGACGGAGAGCCGTTCGCCGGAGAAGATCAGGCGGCCGTCCCGCCAGGCCAGGGTCCGATCCACGTCCGCCCCGACGACGGCAAGGGACGCATCGTCCTCGCGGCGGACCACTTCGCCCGCCGAGATCAGCCGATGCCGGCCGGAGGCCGCGACGTCGACGCGCCCTTCGGCGACCCCCACGGGCCTGTCCGTGCCGTCGGCGCGGACGAAGAAGCGGGTGCCGACGGCGCGGACACTCAACCCGTCGCCGCGGACGACGAAGGGGCGCCGTGGGTCGGAGACGACGTCGAAGAAGGCCTCGCCGCGCAGGAGTTCGACCCCGCGTTCGGTCGCGCTGAAGCGCAGGGCGACGGCCGTGTCGGTGTTGAGGGCGATGCGGCTGCCATCGGCGAGGGTCGCATGCGCGATCTCGCCGACGCCGCTCCACAGATCGGACCGCAGGCGATCGAGGAGGCCGAGCCCATGGGCGAAGGCGGCGCTCAGGACGGCCACGACGGCGAGGCCGGCCAGTTTCTTCGGGACTCCGCGCCGCCGCCGGGGATCGGGGACGTGCCCCAGCCTGTGCCACAACGCCTCCATCTCGGCGTACGCGGCCCCATGGGCCGGATCGGCCGCGCGCCAGAGGTCGAAGGCGTCATGGTCCGTCTGCGTCGCATCGGGCGAGGAGAGCCGCGCGACCCAGCCGGCGGCGGCCGCGTGGATCGGGTCTTCCCCGGCCGGGTTTTCCCCGGACGGATCTTGGGAGGCCGGATCTTGGGAGGCCGGATCTCCGGAGCCCCGATCCCGGCCGCCTGCCGCCCGTGCAGCGGTCTTGTCGCCGTTCGCCACGGTTCTGCTCCCCGCCGGGTCAGACCGGGGCCGGGTCGCCCCCCGGGCCCGGACCGCCCGGGCCCGTCTTCCTACACGCTCGGATCAATGACACGCCGAGGGCCTGACGTCCCGCGTCAGGCCAAATCGCCACCCTCGCGGCGACTCAGAAAAGATCGTCGCCTTGGCGGCGACTTAGAAAGAATCGCCGCCTTGGCGGCGGCACTGCAGCAGCGCCCGGATGAGGTGCTTCTCGACCATGTTCCTGCTGATGCCCAGGCGTGCGGCGATCTCGCCGTTGGGCAGGTTCTCGAAGCGGGCGAGCAGGAACACCTCGCGACACCGGGGCGGCAGGGCGTCGATGGCGATGGCGAGCCGCCTGAGTTCCTGCCGGGCGATGACCTGGCGTTCCGGCAGGGCATAGCCATCGGCGATTTCGGCGAGATCCGCGTCGGTCGTGGCCCGGAACAGCGTCCCTTCGAGCCGCCGCCGGTTCCGCATCCGCAGGGCGACGTTGCGGGCCACCTGGAACAGGAAGGCGGAGGGCTGCTCCACCCGCGTGCGCGAGAGCGCCGCGAGCATCCGCAGGTAGGTCTCCTGGTGCGCGTCGGCGGCATCGGTGGAATTGTCCAGGAGACGCAGCAGGAAGCGCCGCAGCCTTACGCCTTCGCTCCGATGCAGCGCCTCGATCGATACCGGCTGCATGCCATCCGCTCCAACGACCCCCGGATCATCGCACCATTGCTCAATCACGTCGGGTCCGAGCAGACAGGCCGTCGCGAAATTATGCAAGCATCTCAACAGTTTATACGATTTCTAAACAGGCCGCGCAGCGGTGTCGCAAGCCTTTGTGTTTCTACCGGAAAGCGTTGGTTTCCGGACGGGAAGGCCGAGGCGGCTCGGTCCGCATCGGGCCGCAAAGACGCCGCTGCGTTGCACCATGGACACACTCCCGTGACCTTGCGCATGTTCGGCGCGTACCGTCCGCGCGTATCGGACCGTGTCACGGCGCGGGGCGACATCTTCCGCACCCGGGTCGGAATGGGACCGATCGATGGACGGAGTCTTGCTTGAAGACCGGACCATCCTGGAGGCCGGGCTATGGATCTCAACGGCGTCACCTCCGTCATCACCCCGGGGACAGCCGACGCCTTGCCCGCCTGGCGGACCGGCGATGCGTGGCTGGCCGGCGGCACCTGGCTGTTCTCGGAGCCGCAGCCGCACCTGCGCCGGCTGATCGACATCGCCGGCCTGGGCTGGCCGCCGCACGCGGTCTCGGCGAACGGCCTGACGCTGGCCGCCACCTGCACCCTCGCCGACCTCGACCGCCTCGACCTGCCGGGGGCGTGGATCGCCGCGCCCCTCGTCGGCCGGTGCTGCCGGGCGCTGCTCGGCTCGTTCAAGATCTGGAACCGGGCGACGGTCGGCGGCAACCTCTGCATGGCCCTGCCGGCCGGGCCGATGATCGCCCTGACGGCCGCCCTCGACGGGAGGTGTACGATCCGCGCGCCGGACGGGGCCGAGCGGCACCTCACCGTCCTCGACTTCGTGCTGGGGCCGCAGCGGACGGCCCTGCGGCCGGGCGAGATCCTGCGCAGCATCGCCCTGCCGGCGGCGGCGCTCACCCGGCGGACCGCGTTCCGCCGCATCTCCCTGAGCCCGAACGGCCGCTCGGGCGCCCTGCTGATCGGGACCCTCGACCGATCCGGCGCCGTCGCGCTGACGGTCACGGCCTCGACCCCGCGCCCGGTGCGGATCGCCTTCGACGGGCCGCCCACCCCGGAGGCCCTGCGGACGGGGATCGCCGCGGCGATCCCCGAGGCCGACTGGTACGACGACGTCCACGGCGCGCCGGACTGGCGCCGCCACGTCACGGGCCTCCTCGCGGAAGAGATCCGGCGGGAGCTCGCCCCATGAGGCTCACCGTCAACGGGCAGGCGCAGGAGGCAGCGGCCCGGCCCGGTCAGTGCCTGCGCACCCTCCTGCGGGAGCTCGGCTGGTTCGGCGTCAAGAAGGGCTGCGACGCCGGCGATTGCGGCGCCTGCACGGTGCACCTCGACGGCGAGCCGGTGCATTCGTGCCTGCAGCCCGCCTTCCGGGCCGAGGGGCGGGCCGTGACCACCATCGAGGGCCTGGCCGGCCCGTGCCGGCCCGGCGGCGGGCCCCCCGAGCTTTTCCACCCCATGCAGGACGCCTTCCTCGACGCGCAGGGCTTCCAGTGCGGGTTCTGCACCCCCGGCCTGATCATGACGGCCGCCGCCCTCGACCAGGGCCAGCGCCGGGACCTCGACACGGCCCTGAAGGGCAACCTCTGCCGCTGCACCGGTTACCGCGCCATCCGCGACGCCGTGGCGGGCACGGGCCATGCCGAGGCGCCCCAGGCCTGCCGCGCGCCCGTCGGGCGCGACGTGCGGGCGCCGGCGAGCGCGGGGGTGGTTTCGGGCACGGCGCCCTACACCCTCGACGTGGCGATGCCGGGCGTGCTGCACCTGAAGGTGCTGCGCTCGCCCCATGCCCACGCCCGCATCGTGGCCATCGACCGGGCGGCGGCGCTGGCCGTTCCGGGCGTGGTGGCCGTGTACACCCACGCGGACGTGCCGCAGCGGCGCTTCTCCACCGGGCGCCACGAGAACCCCGCCGACGACGCCCCCGACACCCTGATCCTCGATTCCATCGTCCGGTTCGTCGGCCAGCGCGTCGCCGCCGTCCTGGCGGAGAGCGAGGCGGCGGCGGAGGCCGGCGTCGCGGCCCTCGTGGTGACCTACGAGATCCGGCCGGCCCTGCTCGATCCGGACGCGGCGCTCAGGCCCGACGCCCCCCTGGTGCACGATCCCGCCGACCGCGCATCGCCGCCCCCCGGCGCCGACGCGCCGCCGCTCTCGGCTCACCCGAACCTCGCGGCGGAGGCCCACGGCGCCATCGGCGACGTCGCGGTCGGGTTCGCGCAAGCCGACCTCATCCACGAGGCGGACTACGTCTCCCAGCGCGTCCAGCACGCCGCCCTCGAGACCCACGGCGCCCTCGGCTGGCGCGACGCCGAGGGCCGCCTCGTGGTGCGGTCCTCGACCCAGGTGCCGTTCCTGACCCGCGACGCCCTCTGCGCCCTGTTCGACCTCGACCGGGCCGAAATCCGCGTCCTGTGCGGCCGCGTCGGCGGCGGGTTCGGCGGCAAGCAGGAGATGCTCACCGAGGACCTCGTCGCCCTCGCCGTGCTGCGGACCGGACGGCCGGTGCGGTGGGACCTGACCCGTCAGGAGCAGTTCACCGCC
The DNA here is from genome assembly GCF_008039485.1 of Methylobacterium sp. WL69. NCBI lineage: Bacteria > Pseudomonadati > Pseudomonadota > Alphaproteobacteria > Hyphomicrobiales > Methylobacteriaceae > Methylobacterium > Methylobacterium sp. WL69. The sequence continues at coordinate 9,745 of NZ_VRUZ01000085.1, forward strand.
ACCACCACGCGCCATCCCATGCGGGTGCGGGTGAAGATGGGGGCGCGGGCCGACGGCACCCTCACGGCGATCCAGCTGACCGTCCTGTCCGACACCGGCGCCTACGCCAACCACGCCGGCGGCGTGCTGCACCACGGCTGCAACGAGTGCATCGCCGCCTATACCTGCCCGAACAAGCGGGTGGACGGGGTCAGCGTCTACACCAACACCCTGCCGGCGGGCGCCTTCCGCGGCTACGGCCTCAGCCAGACGATCTTCGCCGTGGAATCGGCCCTGGACGAGCTGGCGCGCGGGCTGGGCCTTGATCCCTTCGCCATGCGCCGCCGCAACGCCGTGCGGCCGGGCGACCCGATGGTCGCCACCAGCCTGGAGCCCCACGACGTCCAGTACGGCTCCTACGGCCTCGACCAGTGCCTCGACCTCGCCCAGGCGGCCCTCGCAGAAGACTCGGGCGCGCCGCCGCCGGGGCCGGACTGGCGCGTCGGCGAGGGCATGGCCATGGCGATGATCGACACGATCCCGCCGCGCGGCCACTTCGCCCACGCGCACCTGCGCCGCGAGCCCGACGGCTACGCCCTCGCCATCGGCACGGCCGAATTCGGCAACGGCACCAGCACCGTGCATACCCAGATCGCCGCGCAGGCGCTCTCGACCACGCCCGACCGCATCCGCCTGATCCAGGCCGACACCGATGCCGTCGCGCACGACACCGGCGCCTACGGCAGCACCGGCACCGTCGTCGCCGGCCAGGCCAATTTTCGCGCGGCGACGGCACTGGCCGGGGCCCTGACGAGGGCGGCGGCGGAGCGGATGGGGGTCGACCCAGATGCCTGCCGCCTGTCGGGCGAGGTCGTGGAAACCCCCGCCGGCCCGGTCCCGCTCTCGTCCCTCGCGCCCATGGAGGCCCGGGCCGAGGCCGACGGCTCCCCGCGCTCCGTCGCCTTCAACGTCCAGGCGTTCCGGGTCGCCGTGCACCCGGGGACCGGCGAGGTCCGCATCCTGGCGAGCATCCAGGCCGTGGACGCCGGCGTGGTCATCAATCCGATGCAGTGCCGGGGTCAGGTCGAGGGCGGGGTGGCCCAGGCCCTCGGCGCCGCCCTCTACGAGGATTACCGCTTCGATGCGGCGGGCGGCGTGCTCACGCAGACGTTCCGCAACTACCACATCCCGGCCTGCGCCGACGTGCCCGACACGCGGGTCCTGTTCGCCGACACCCACGACCGCATCGGGCCGCTGGGCGCCAAATCCATGAGCGAATCGCCCTACAACCCCGTCGCCCCGGCCCTGGCCAACGCGATCCGCGATGCCACCGGCGCGCGCCTCACCGCGACCCCGTTCGCGCCCGACCGGATCTTTCGGGCTGTGATGGCGGCGGTGGCGGAGCGCGAGGGCTCCGCCACCTGAAATCCGTCAGGCCGTCCTTTCCGAAAAAATCGCCTTCTTGACGATGGCGTGTACGCCCCAGTTGCCGTCCACCACCTGTGTGATTCCGAAATCGACGGCGATGGACATGAGCGAGATCGCCTCGTCCTCGGTCAGCCCCTTCGCGTGCATGAGGAAGGACCGCATCTTGTGGAAGGCGTCGCGCATGGCGAGGTCGAGGGAGGATTTCTGGAAGATCGCGTTCTGCGCGTCGGGGCCGAGGTCCCGCAGGTAGTTCGGATAGCTGAAGCCCGAGAGCACCCAGTCCTCGGCGGTCTCGATCATCGGGAAATCGAGGGCTTCCAGGGACGTGCCGGCGAGATCGGTCTTCTTGTGCAGGATGAACTGGAAGGTCCCGGTGAGCGAGCACTCGATGGCCGTGCCGCAGAGTTCGGAATCGCCCTGGCTCGCATGGGGATCGCCCACGGAGAACAGGGCGCCCGGCACGGCGACGGGATAGTACATCGTCGCGCCCTTGCCGATGCGCCAGTTGTCGATGTTGCCGCCGGTGTAGCTCGGCGGGATCGAGTTCACCATCTCGGCCTCTGCGGGCGCGAGGCCCATGGTCCCGAAATGCGGGCGGATCGGCACGCGAATGCCCTTGAGCACGTCGTAGGTGCGCGTGGTCCTGGTGTGGTCGACGGGGATGCCGGGATAGTCGATGGTCGGGTGCAGCACCCCGTTCGGGTCGGTGACGCCGGGCCAGGGGAAGCTGTAGACGGCTTTCGCCCAATCGCGCCCGCCCGTGGCATCGACCTCGTAGATGGTGATGACCTCGCGCTTCTTCCCCTCCAGCATGTCGCCGTAATGGTAGCCCCACCAGGCGGCGGCGTTGCTGCCAAAGGTCGAGCCCTTGAACTTCGGGTTGGCGGAGGGGCGCGGCGCCACGTCGAGGATGCGCACTTCGAGGACGTCGCCGGGCTCGGCGCCCCGGATCGCCACCGGGCCGGTGCAGATATGCACGCCGAGGCCGCCGCCCGGCCCGAGCTTGGCATCCTCCGGGCCGGCGCCGCGCCGGGTGACGCCCTTCTTCTCCTTCGTCCAGAGGAAGACGCTCTCGGCCCCGGGATCGCCCGTCACCATGCGCTCGGAATCGTCGTTGGCGTGGTGGGTGAGCGTCTCGATGGTGACGTAGTCGCCCGACGCGATCTCGACCTGCGGTTTCAGGGTCTTGCTGAAGTAGCCCCAGTGCACGGTCTCGGCGGTGGCGGGGAGGTGGTAATGCGCGGATTGCCTCACGCCCCTGCTGGCCTCGGCCAGGGCCGGGCTCACCAGGGAGAAGCCGCCGGCGGCGAGGGCGGCGGCGCCCCCGGACGCCACGAACCCGCTCTTGAGGAAGGCGCGCCGCTCGGGCTCCATGTCACGCCGGTAGCGCAGGCGGTGCTCCGCGAAGGCCGCGCAGGTCGGATCGTCGCCGAGGCACATCTCGTCTCTCCGGTGGGAAGCGTCCGGAGCCGTGTACGCAAGCCGGCGGCCAGGCCCGACCCGAGATCCGTTCGGCCCGAAGCGCTCGAGCGTCAGCGGCATCGCCGCCCCGGCGTTGCGCGCGGCGGCGATGCGGTTGCGGATTTCGGACAAGGCCGCGAAGCCGAAGCTGAAGCATGGATCGACCACGATCGGGAGATCGACGGAATCGGTGAGTTCGCGCGCCGGCGTGGATCGCCGGTCTCCCTCGCGGGTGGGGATGACGGGGAAGCCCTTTTCCCGTGCCGCCGCGAGCCGCCGGAAGATCGGGCCGATCGGCGCGCGGGTGAAGGCGAGGGCGTAGCCCAGTCCGGAGCCGTGGCCAGAAAGAGGGCAGGGCGGCGATCGGGGCTCCTGAAATTTGTGCAGGGGCGCACTCAATAGAGAAACACCTTGCGCGAAGGACATGCATCATCCTGATGCAGCGCGCAGGCGGCGTACGGCCCTTTCGCAAAAAACCGACGAAGACAGCAGCGAGGTCGGTCCCTTATCGTAGAGGGCCGGTTTTTCGGCCATGCCTCACCGAGCATGGCGCGGATTCGCGCCTCAGTCCCGGCCGATGGTCGCCTCGATCTGCCCGTGGGGCTCGTCCGTCGGCAGGAACACCACGCCCGGGTTCTCGAGGCCGAACGGGGTCAGGTCGATGGGGATGTAGTGCTTGTTCGGCATGGCGAAGCCGATCTCGGCGATCTCCGGGATGGCGTCGAGGACCGCCTCGCCCATGCGGTACATGCTGTCCTGGACCCCGGCGCTGTAGGTCGTGCCGAACACCGCCATCAGGACTTCGAGGACCCTGGCGTTGGTGACCGCGGTGTCGGCCGGCATGCGCGCCCAGGTCCAGGTCGCGTCCATGGCGGTGGCGGCGATGCGGTCGGTGGTGTCCGCCAGGGTGCGGTAGCGGTCCTGGACGAAGTCCGCCCAGCCCGACCGGGTGGTCTTCATGAAGGTGAAGTTCCGCAGGCCCGATTGCAGCACGGCCCCGTCGCGGCGCGCCACCAGCCGGACATGGGCCGTTCCGTTGCCGTCGAGGGTGAAGACGTGGCCGTGCGGCGCACCCGCGATGGTCTGGCGCAGCCAGCGCGTCTCCCGGCCTTCGACCTGCAGTTCCGCGACCTGCGGATAGGTGTCGAGGAGGGTCCGGGCGACGGCCTCGACGAAGGCTTCCTTGTCCAGGGAGAGGTTTTGGGCCGCCACCACGTTGACGATGTTCTTCACGCTGTCGGTGGCGATGCAGGCTCGGTTGTCGCCCCCGGTCCAGGCGGCGTCGAAGGCCCCCGTCATCAGCACCGTGAGGGACAGCTCGCGCGGGGTGTGGTGGTCGCCGTCGCGGGTGAGCCGCATCACCCGGACCCGGGCCTTGCCGTACCGGGAAGCGGTCAGGGGCATGGTTCTCTCCAGGGACGACGGGGCCGGACGGACGCGCGATGGTCGGCGAAAGCCGCCCGAGGCTCAAGGCCCGGCGGAGGCCGCCGAAGGAGGCTCGACACCGCCGCCGCGCGGCCCCCGCCCGGGGATGCCGTTGCGACGGGGCAAAGCGTGTGCCAGGCCGGAGACGGGATGGCCCGTAGCCGGCACCGTTCGGCCCTGCGATGCGTCGCCATCACCCGCTTCCACCGGGGACCCGGCCGTCATGGCGACCACACGCGGGGCAACGACACACGTGGGGACGACACACGGGGCAACGACACTTGCGGCCCTGAACGACGCGCCGGTCCCGGACGTCGTGGCGGCGCTCGGCGCCGTCTTCGGGCACGCGCCCTGGGTGGCCGAGGGAGCCGCGGCGCGGCGGCCCTTTCCCACCGTCGAGGCCCTGTTCTCCGCCCTGCGCGGCGTGGTCCACGGGGCCCCGGACGCCCGGCGGCTCGCCCTGCTCGCGGAACACCCCGAACCCGCCGGCCCGCCCGATCCCCTGCGGGCCGCGGCGGGCCTCGATCGCCTGTCCGGCGCCGAGGCCGCCCGCTTCGCGGCCCTCGGTGCGGCCTACCGCGAACGGTTCGGGTTTCCCGTCATCCTCTGCGCCGGGCGGCACGGCCGCGCCTCCCTGCTCGCCACCGTCGAACGACGGCTGGCCGCGTCCCCCGACGCGGAGCGGCGGGAGGCCGAGGCCGAGGCGATGCGGATCGCGGCGATCCGCCTGAATGCCGTGGTGACCGGCGCCGGGCCGCCGACCACCACGGGACGGATCTCGACCCACGTCCTCGACACCGTCCGGGGCCGGCCGGCGGCCGGCGTGGCCGTCGAGCTCGTGGAATTCGTCTCGGCGACGGAGACCGCGGTCGTCGCCCGGGCGGTGACCAACGCGGACGGCCGCACCGACGCGCCCCTGATCCACGGACGCCCCGTGCCGAGGGCGACCTACGAGCTGCGCTTCGGGCTCGGAGACTACTTTCGCCGGGTCGGACCCACCCTCGGCCTCGACCTGCCCGAACCGCCCTTCCTCGACATCGTGCCCCTGCGCTTCGGCGTCGGCGACCCGGAGGGCCACTATCACGTGCCCCTGGTCGCGACCCCGTGGAGCTACCAGACCTATCGCGGCAGCTGACCCCGCCGCGGCCCCGTCTCAGACGGCGCCGAACAGGTGCCGGGCGAGCCGGCTGTGCTCCTCGCGAAGCCGGCGCGTGTCGAGGCCGACGGGGTGCCCGTCGATCACCCGCCATTGCCCGGCGACCATCACCCGGTCGGCCCGGTGCGCCCCGCACAGGACCAGGGCCGCCAGGGGATCATGCGCGCCGGAGAAGCGCAGCTCGTCGAGGGTGAACAGGGCCAGATCCGCCTCGCGGCCCGCTTCGATCCGGCCGATGTCCGAGCGCCCGAGGCAGGCGGCGGAGCCTTCCGTGGCCCAGCGCAGGGCGTCGAGGTGGGTGACGGCTTCCGCGCCGTAGGTGAGGCGGTTCAGCATCAGGGCGTGGCGCACGCCCTCCATGAGGTTCGAACTGTCGTTGGAGGCCGAGCCGTCGACGCCGAGGCCCACGGGGGAGCCGGCGGCCTCGAGCTCGCAGGTCCGGCACTGACCCGACGCCAGGGTCATGTTCGAGGTCGGGCAGTGGCACACGCCGACGCCCGCACGCCCAAGGCGGGCGACCTCGTCGTCGGTGAAGTGGATGCCGTGGGCGAGCCAGGTCCGAGCCTTCATCCAGCCGACCTCCTCGAGGTAGTCGACGGGGCGCTGGCCGAACGTCGCGAGGCAGTAGGCGTCCTCGTCGAGGGTCTCGCCCAGATGCGTGTGCAGGCGGCAATCGTGGCGCTCGGCGAGCGCCGCGCTCTCGCGCATCAGCCGCTTCGTCACGTTGAAGGGCGAGCACGGGGCGAGCCCGATCTGCACCATCGCGCCGGGCGCGGGGTCGTGGAACAGGGACAGCACCCGCTCGCTGTCGGCGAGGATCGTGTCGTCGTCCTGCACCAGGGCGTCTGGCGGCAGGCCGCCGTCGCGCACGGACAGGCTCATGGAGCCGCGGGTGACGAAGGCGCGGATGCCGAGCGCCCGCGCCTCCTCGACCTGGATGTCGACGGCGGCCTCGAGCCCCTTCGGGAACAGGTAGTGGTGGTCCCCCGCCGTGGTGCAGCCCGACAGCAGCAGTTCGGTGTAGGCCAGGCGCGTGGCGAGGCGGAACGCCTCCGGGGTCAGCCTGTCCCAGACCGTGTAGAGCGCCTGGAGCCAGGGAAACAGCGGCTTGTTGATCGCCAGGGGATGGGCGCGGGTCAGGGTCTGGAAGAAGTGGTGATGGGTGTTGACGAGGCCGGGAATCACCACGTGGCGCGCGGCGTCGAAGGTCTCGTGCACCGGCGCCGCCGGCCGTCCGCCCGCGGGCACGCACTCCACGAGGCGCGTCCCCTCGACGACGACGCCGCCGGCGGCCTCCGCCGCGAGGATCGCCATCGGGTTCCTGATCCAGAGGCGGCGGGCCCCGCCCGTATGCTCGTTCATCCCCACTCCCGATTCCGCGTGCCGCCGGCTCCCCGTGCTGCCGGGATAGAGCACGTTTCACGCCGTTCGGCCCAGCCTCGGACGCGGGCGGCCGCGGGGCCGGGCCGGAACGGGACTTGCCTCAAGGCCGGCGCCGCGCCGTCCCGAAAGGCTCGCCGGCGCTCGCGAGGAGGAGACGCATGACGGACGCACCACACGACCCGGCCTTCGATCCGGACGCCTACGCCCGGGCCGCGGCCGGCCTGCTCGCCCTGCCGCTCGACCCCGCCTGGATGCCGGCGATCGCGGCCAACCTGCGCGTCCTCCACGCCGCCGCCGATCTCGTCGGCGCCTTCCCCCTGCCGGACGCCGCCGAGGCCGCCCCGGTCTTCGCGGCATGAGGCGCGAACCCGTGAGCGAGCCGGATTCGAGTCAGGATTGGAGCATCGCCCCGGCCGCGTCCGTCGCGGCCGCCGTGGCGGACGGTTCGGTGAGCGCCCGGACGGTCGTCGCCGCCGCCCTTGATCGGATCGGCCGGATCGATCCCGCCGTGAACGCCTTCACGGACGTCCTGGCGGAGCGCGCGCTCGCCGGCGCCGACCGCATCGACGCGGCCCGCGCCCGGGGCGCGCCGCTCGGGCCCCTGGCGGGCGTGCCCTTCGCGGCCAAGAATCTCTACGATATCGCCGGATTGCCGACGCGGGCCGGGTCGCGGATCAACCGCGAGCGGGTGCCGGCGGAGCGGGACGCGACGCTGATCGCCCGGATGGAAGCCGCGGGCGCGATCCTCGTCGGCGCCCTCAACATGGGCGAGTACGCCTACGACTTCACCGGCGAGAACATCCACGACGGCGACACCCGCAACCCGCACGACCTCGGCCGCATGTCCGGGGGCTCGTCGGGCGGGTCCGGCGGGGCGGTGGCGGCGGGTCTCGTGCCCCTGGCGCTCGCCTCCGACACCAACGGCTCGATCCGGGTGCCGTCGGCCTTCTGCGGCTGCTTCGGCCTCAAGCCGACCTACGGGCGCCTCAGCCGTGCCGGCAGCTTCCCCTTCGTCGGCAGCCTCGACCATCTCGGGCCGATGGCCCGCTCGGCCGGCGACCTCGCCCTCGCCTACGACGCCCTGCAGGGACCCGACCCGGCGGACCCCGTCGCCACCGACCGGGCGCCCGAGCCCGCC
>NZ_VRUZ01000086.1:0-17199 GCF_008039485.1 Methylobacterium sp. WL69
GGATCGGGGCCGTGCCGGGGGCGGTGGCCTCCGGCGCCTGGGCGAGGGCACTCAGGGTGCTCGCGGCGAGGAGGACGGTTCCGAGCAACAGGCTGCGCATGGGGGCTGGTCTTTCCGAGGGCGATGCGGGTGATGGCCGGTGGGGCCGTCTCGGACGCTCAAGCTCGGGACCGCCCGATGGTTCCCCCCCCGCCCCCGATGGCCTCGCCTTTGGCGCGGGTCCCGGCACTTGGCGAGTCACTTGGCGAGTCACTTGGCGAGTCATTTGGTGAGGCACCTGGGACGATCCGCGCGCGACAGGCCGGCCGTTTTCGCCCTAGATTCCGGACCGACCCTGCGCGGGGGCCCCGCGCCGCGCAGCGACCGGGAGTCCCGCCATGCCGTCATCCCCCGTTTTCGGCCCCCTGGGCCGCCGCCACGCCCTGATCCTCCTCGGCGCGGCCCTGGCCGGCGGCACGCGGAGCGCCTTCGCCGGCGAGACCCGGGCCGGCGCCTTCACCTTCGAAAAGCCCGAGGGCGGCGGCCTCGCCCTGGCGGACCTGGCCGGCAAGCCGATCCTCGTCGTGAACACCGCCACCGCCTGCGGCTATGCCGGGCAGTTCGTCGGGCTCCAGGGCCTGTGGACCCGGTTCGGCGCCCGCGGCCTCACGGTGATCGCCGTGCCGTCGCCGGATTTCGGCAACCAGGAGCCCCTGGACGGCGTCGCCATCGCGGAGGCCGCGCGCAAGAATCACGGCGTCACCTTCCCCATCGTCGGCAAGACCCACGTGAAGGGCCCCGCCGCCCACCCGTTCTACCGCTGGGCGGCGGCCGAAAAGCCCGGCGCGACGCCGGGCTGGAACTTCCACAAGTACCTCGTCGGCCGCGACGGCAGCCTCGTCGGCGCCTATCCACACAACACCGAACCCAACGATCCCCGCATCGTCACGGCCATCGCGGGGGAATTGCCGGGGGCGTAGGGCGCGGGGTCGCCCCGGCCGCGTCGGGGCGACCGGACTTCTGTTCTAGTGAAGGAAGCCTGATGCTTGGTACCTCGTTGGCCGCGTCCGAGTTGCGACCCCTTGCAGAAGTCGGGAGCGTCCGCTTGCGGGCTGCTCGGTGAGACAGGGACCAACAGCCGGGACGGGTGGAGTGCAGATGGTCCACTTCTGGACGGCAATGCATTTAAAGCGGACGTTGCTGCTGCGCCCGCTCACGACTCATTGCAAACCCTCTAGAAGGCTACTCCCGGGTTCTTCGTTGACATCGAGTCGATTGACCGAGACAAGTGGATTTCTACACTGTCCTTGTTCGGCCTACTCAGCAGGACATCGCTATGTGATTAGAAGCAGCTGAGTTTGATCGCCAAGCCGAACCCCCTCAGTTGTTGGATTGGCCAATCCCCGTCATGGATAATGAGCGCCAAAACGTGCTAGTTATAGCCAGCCTGTCGTTTGTTGAGATAGATGTCGTCATCTGAACCCGTGCCCCATCTGTATCGTGGATCACTCAAGCACAAATCGCGTCCATCGCGTGGACGAAAAGGCACGATTTGCCCGGAATGGACACACAGTGGACCGGCTGGGTCGCTAGGGAATGACCCGCATTCATTTGAGTGGCAGGGCACGCAAGCTGCGGCACTCTTCGATGAGGCGCTCGTCGATCCGGAAAGTATGAGACGGTTCGCGACCCGAAATGGTATCGCATTTGAGGCGAAGCCGACCGCAGATGGCACGTGGCAGGGGTTTCCGCTACCATGGGAAGATGTCCCGGCCTGGATGAAGGATGAGTGGCTCGATAGCGGCCGCGTGGTTGGCCGCGACGTTAAGCGCTACTACTCTCGACAGCCGAAGGATATTCGCTGGCCGTTGGACACCGATGATGAGTGAGTTTCAGAGTTTCGGCACCCCGGACCGATTCGAAATCAGCTTGAGGTGGAGGAGCGATTTCGAAAAGCGTTCCCGGCGACCAGCCGACTATGGTTGGTCAGTTGGCGATCTTCGTATCATCGTTGCAGGCCAAAATCTGACGAAGAATTTCCGCGGGGTAGCCTCGCAATCATTTGCTAGCTGGTATCTCTTTCCAATCGCCGAATGGCTGGCGGAAAATTGGATAATTCTGCTGCATCAAGAGGAGTTTTCTTGGCGCGAGCGGAGCGCTGCCCCAGCAGCACTCGCTACAAATCGACGTCTTGATAAGCTAATCGATTCTAGAGATGCGTTTAGTCGCGGAGAGTATGCTGAGGCGCAAGCTTGGCGCAAGGCACACGCTATCCGGTCTGCTGCAAATGGGGGGGCATACCAGACTTATTCTTCAGGCGTTATTTGGATAATATCGAATTATCTTGGACAGCTGCGGACCCTCCATTTGCGCCTGAGGGGCTTCGGTTCGTCGCTGAGCCAGGCGTGGCATATCTGCCAGTGCAGGATGTCGCCGTGCCGCTCTGGAACGCGCTGCATTGGGTTGTAAGCGCAGGAGTGGAAAGACTTAGCGATGAGCGAGATGCGGCGTCACTTGAACGGTTAGAATTACGCCTTCAATCTATTGAGCGAGCGACAGTGCTCGACCTGGCTTCGGCAAGGATTGGCCGTGACCTGGCGAGGGCTGCGAAATCGGCATTTGAGGCCGGTGGCATAGGCGAAATGTTTTTTGCCGAGTGTGCACCTGGCGCACCTGCGGCTGCCCTGTTTTCTCCGGCAGTTGCGATGTTTGGAGGTCTCGCGCCAAATCTTACTTCAAACGACGTTGCGGCAGTGACAAACGTCGTCATGTCAGCTGCCGCCTCTGCGACTGAGGGAGATGCCTTATTGGAATTCGTTAATGACTGCGGGGGAGCTCCGCTTCGTTCACCTTTTCTAGAAGGCCAGGATCTCGCTGCCGCCTTTTTCGATCTTGGGACCATCGACAGATTTGTGCAAGATTTCGTTGATATAGAAGGATTTTTGATAGATTTTGGCGTATCTATACAGAGAATTTCACTTGATACTCATGAAATTCGAGGTATTGCGCTGGCTGGCAGCGGACTTAGATCAACAATTGTTATTAACTCGTCCAGCATTTACAATGAAGGTCATCAAGGCGAAAGGTTCACGCTTGCGCACGAGTTGGCGCATCTGCTTCACGACCGTTCCTTGGCAATCAGTGTCGGAATGGCGAGCGGCCCATGGGCACCTCGTGGCGTTGAGAAGCGTGCGAATGCGTTCGCCGCAATGTTTCTCATGCCTCGCTTTCTAGTTCTAAGAGCGTTCGGCAGCGCAAACTCGTTTAATCAACCAAGCGATGTGAATGCTGCGGCTGAACAGCTGCGTGTGAGCTTTTCAGCCCTTGTCGAGCATCTGGCAAATTTAGAACTAATCACCGATTACGATCGAGATTTGCTACGAAGGCGGGTGGAGAGACAAAATATTTCACATTAAAGAATTATTCTAGTAAGCGCGGCTGCTCGCGGATTTGTATGATGCTCAGCGATAAAATTAAGTCGAAGCGAATTTGCAGATAAATGAGAACTCTTTTCGCAGTTATTAATTTAAATTCAAATCTGATTGTATACAAATACTGTACGAGTCGCTTGGATAAGCTGGGCTTATAACGGAACGTCTGCTTCGGGGTAGATAGCTTTGGTTCGCTAGCCACCCCAAGCCGAAGTTCCCCGATGGCAGACCAATGGCCGCTTTCGGGAAGCGCCCATGGCCCTCAGGGCGACCGAGTTGGGTCGTCGGGGGAACGTCCGCTTCAGGGCGAAGGGGGTAGGGTCCGCTCCCCACTCATCTCGGACACTGTAGGAGGGCATCCGTCCGGTTTTCACCCCTACCGATTCGGGATGTCGCGCGGCGGCCGGAGCGCCTCGCCGACGGCGCGGTCCCGGCGCGGCCGGGGCCGGTCGGCCTCGGGCGGGCGTGAGGGGTAGTTGGAGGCGAACGGATTCGGCGGCACGCCGTCCGGCGCGCGCGGGCGGCCCTGCGCCCCGGCCGGGGCGGCGGCCGGGATCGCGAGCACGAGGCTGAGGACCGTGAGGGCGGGCAGGCGCATGGGGACCTCGGGGGGACTTCGGAGAAGACTTCAGGGCACGGGGTTCGGAGCCCGTCTGAATGACTCTTGGAGCCCATAGCCCGGCCGCCCATATGGGGCGAGGCCCCGAGGGGCATGGCACGGGAGACGCGGCATGAACTCTCTAACCTCGGCCCCCCAGACCCTGGAGCCCCACACCTTCGAGCAGGATACGGTCACCTACGAGGTCCGGTTCACCCGCAGCCCCGAGGCCTGGATCGCCCGGATCCGCCGCGCCGGCGAGGCGACGGCGCAACTCGTCGCCTTCCCGCACGGGCGCGGCTACGACGCCGACGATGTCCGCGCCTCCCTCATCGCCGGCTGCGAGGCGGCGGTGCCGACCCTGCCCTGGGCCGGCGTGACCCGGCACTGAGGAAGACCCCGGCCCGGAGGGGGGAAACGCCGGATTCCGGGCCTGCACGTCACACGGTCGTCGCCGCGATCCGATGGTGATCGGATCGGGCCCCGGCCCGGGGCACGCCGGACATTCGGACGGGATGCCCTCGCGGGGCGGCGATTCCGCCCTGGACGCGGCACCGGGCCTCCGGTCTTGAATGGCCGGGCACAGGGGGAGGGACGTCATGTCGAGGACGCTGAAGGGCCTGAGGACGCTTGCGAGGTCGAAGACGGGCGGGTCCGGGGCGCTCGCCCTCTGCCTGCTCCTGGCCCCGCTGCCCGCCGTCGCCCAGTCGGCCACCAACCTGAAGGCCCTGCGCGGCCTCGCGCCCGTCGGCACCCTCGCCGCCAGCCCGGAGGGGCGTGCGGCCCTCGACGCGAACCTCGCCGTCACGGGCGACATCCAGTCCGGCGCGGCCGGGCCGCCGCTCCTGCTGCCCCTCGCCGAGCAGCGCCAACTCGCCCTGCGCGACGCCTTCATCACCGACGGCAACGCGACGGAGCTCGCCGACGGCCTCGGCAGCACCTTGGGCGGTCTCTACCAGGCCGGGGCGCGCTACGCCGACCCGGAGACCTTCACCAACGTGGCGCCGTCCGTCGCCGACCTCCTCGGCTACACCAACAACGTCGCCAAGTCGGATTCCAACGCGGGCAAGTACTTCTTCGCCAATGCCACCACCAACGGCAAGGCGCCCGTCTCGGACGCCGCGGCGGCCATCCTGACGGACAGCGGCGGCGTCACCGACGCGTTCGGGCGGGCCTACGGGCGCCGGGCCGGGAGCCAGGGGGCCGACGCCTTCGGCAATGCGCGCCCGTTCCAGACCCTGCCGCAGCTGTTCGCCTATCGCGGGCCCGACTATTTCGGCCGCCCCTCCCACTCCCTGGACTGGCTGCACGGGCCGAACCAGAACCTGACCGACAGCCCGTCCTACCCGAGCGGGCATACCACCTACGGCTACACCGAGTCCGTGGTGCTCGGCATCCTGGTGCCGGAGCGCTACCAGCAGATGATCGCCCGCGCCGCCGAGTACGGCAACAACCGCATCCTCGTGGGCGCGCACTACGCCATGGACGTCCTCGGCGGCCGCGCCGTGGCCCTGCACGCGGTGGCGCATCTGCTGGCCAACGATCCCGCCTATGTCGGCCAGGTCCGCCGCAATCCGGCGGTGGTCGACGAGATGAGCCGCGCCACCAACGCGGCGGTGGCCGTCCCCGACTACCGGGCGGCCCTCGGCGCCGCCCGCGCCGACCTCGCCGCCTTCCTGCGGGATGGCTGCGGCGGCGGGATCGCGGCCTGCGCCGGAGCCGATACCGGGCGCTTCCGCGATCCGGCGGCCAATGCGGCCCTCTATGCCGCCACGCAGACCTACGGGCTCCCCGTCGTCCATCCGCGGACCGCCGGCACGTCCGAGGATGTCGGTCGCCTCGCCCCGGAGGCGGGCCACCTGCTCACCGCCGCGTTTCCGGCGCTCAGCCTCGACGAGGCCAACGCGATCCTGACGGAGACGCAGGGGCCCGGCGGCGGCTTCCTCGACGACGGCTCGGAATTCGGCGTGTATGCCCGCCTGAACCTCTACGCGGCGGCCGGGAAGGCGGCGGAGGCGGCGCGCGCCAAGCCGGCGCCGCCCCGGCCCGCGCCCTGAGGCGCCGCGCGTCAGCGGATGCCGCCGCTCGCCGTGATCACCTCGCCGGTGAGCCAGCCGGCTTCGTCGGAGGCGAGGAAGGCGACCACCCCGGCGATGTCGTCGGGCTGGCCGGCACGGCCGAGGGGCGTCTGCGCGACCAAACCGGCTTCCATGTCCGAGCCGACGACGCCGGCGGTGTGCGTCCCCTCGGTGACCACGAAGCCGGGGCTGACGACGTTGACGCGGATCTTGCGGGGGGCCAGCTCGTTGGCGAGGACGCCCGAAATCGCGTTCACGGCGCCCTTGGTCCCGGCATAGGCCGCCGCCGTCGGCGTGTGCACGTGGGTGATGGCCGACGAGATGTTGATGACGCTCCCGCCTTCCCCGAGGTGCTTCGCGGCCGCCTGGGTCGTCAGCAGGACGCCGAGCACGTTGACGTCGAAGAGGCGGCGGTAATGCGCCTCGGTGATCTCCTCGATCGCGGCGAATTCGTAGACACCGGAATTGTTGACCAGCACGTCGAGGCGGCCGAACCGCTCCACCGCCGCCGCGATCAGGCCCTGCGCCTCGGCCGCCTTGGACACGTCGCCCCGGACCGCGATGGCCCGGCCGCCGGCGGCGGTGATGGACGCGACGACGGCGTCGGCCCCCGTCTTGCTCGACGCGTAGTTGACCACGACGGCCGCACCCTCCTTCGCCAGGGTCCTGGCGATGGCCGCCCCGATCCCCTTCGACGCGCCCGTCACCACGGCGACCTTGCCTTCGAGCTTCGACATGTGCGCAAACCTTCGACATGGGCGGGCCCCGGGACGGTCGCCTGATTCCCATAGTTCGAGAGTTCGGAACTATGGAAGCGCGGATCAAGCCCCGAGATGAAGAAATCATGAGGCCCCTGTTCCACCCCGCCATCGAGGACGTCCGGCCCGAGGCGATTCTGCACGCCCTGTCGGACCCGAACCGCGCGGCGATCTTCGCCCGCATCATGCGCGCGGGCTGCGTCGAGGCCTGCTCGGCGGTGTCCGCCCTCGGCGATCGGGTGATTCCGAAATCGTCCCTGTCGAACCACTTCAAGGTGCTGCGCGACGCCGGCTTGATCCGCAGCGAGCGCCGCGGCGTCGAGATGCGGAATCATTCGCGCTGGATCGAGGTGGAGGCCCGGTTTCCCGGCCTGCTGGCGGCCATCGTCACGGCCTACGCGGCGGATGGCGGCGAGGCCGACCGCCCGCCGGGCCCGTAGTGCCGGAGCGGCGAGGGCGGGGTCCGAGGGCCGATCGGGACGCCGCGGCGGCGGGCACCCACGGAACCTCCCGCCCTCCGCGCCGGTTCGCCCCCGACAGCACGAGGACCAACCCCATGTCGGACGTCACCTATCGCATCGTCGAGCACGACGGCGGCTACGCCTACAAGGTCGGCGACGTGTTCTCCGAAACTTTCCCGAGCCACGACGAGGCGCTCCAGGCGGCCCAGGCGGCGGCGGCCGAGCAGCAGGTGCCGGGCTCCACGGAGGGCATCCGCTACCAGGACGGCCAGGGCGCCTGGCACGACGAGACGGCGCAGGGCAACGACCGCCCCGTCGCCAAGGTCGTCGAGTAGGACCCGAACGGTCGTCGCTGAGGACCAAGGGCCGGGGGGCCGGGATTTGCACCCGGCCCCCATCCAGTGCAAGGCGAAACGGCGCCCCCCGCCCCGGAGTTTCGCCGTGAATCCGCGTCAGCCCGACCACGCCATCGATCCCCTGTTCACCGAGCGCTGGTCGCCCCGCGCCTTCACCGGCGAGGCGGTGCCGGAATCCGAATTGCTCAGGATGTTCGAGGCCGCGCGCTGGGCGCCGTCCTCCTACAATTCCCAGCCGTGGCGCTTCCTCTACGCCCTGCGCGACACGCCCCACTGGGCGCCGTTCCTCGACCTCCTCGTGCCCGGCAACCGGACATGGGCCCAGGATGCCGGCGCGCTGGTGATCCTCGTGTCGAACACGCACATGAAGGTCGGCGACGTCCTGAAACCCACGCCGAGCCATTCCCTGGACACCGGCGCGGCCTCGGCCAACTTCCAGCTCCAGGCCATCCGCCAGGGCTGGCACGTCCACGGCATGGGCGGGTTCGACAAGCCCCGCGCCGCGACCCTGCTGGCCGTGCCGGACGGCAACCACGTGGAGGCCGCCTACGCCGTCGGCCGCGCCACCCCGCGCGATCAGCTGAGCGGGGAGCAGCGCGAGAAGGAGGTGCCGAACGGGCGCCGCCCCATCACCGACTTCATCCATGCCGGCGGCTTCCCGGGCCACAAGCTCTAGGACGCGACGGTGCTGGCGCCCGCCTCCGACCCCGCCGGCCTCGGCGCCGGTTTCGCCTGGGACATCCCCGCCCGGACCAACATGGGCGTGGAGGTCTGCGACGTCTGGGCCGCGCGCGAACCCGACCGCGCCGCGATCCTCGAGGTCACGGCGGCGGGGGTCGCCGCCACCAGCTTCGGCACCCTGAAGGCCGAGTCCGACCGCCTCGCGGCGGCCCTGCGCGCGCGCGGCGTGGGGCCCGGCGACCGGGTGGCGGTGCTGCTGCCGCAATCGGCCGCCGTGGTGGTGGCGCACGCCGCCGCCTACAAGCTCGGCGCCATCGCACTGCCGCTGGCCGGCCTGTTCGGCCCCGAGGCCCTGGCCTACCGCCTCGCCGATTCCGGCGCCCGCGCGCTGGTCACCGACGCCGCCGGCCTCGCCAAGGTCGCGCCCCTGCGGGCCGGATTGCCGGCCCTCGACCTCGTGGTGAACCGCGACGGCGCGGGCGAGGGGGCGCTGGCCTACGCCGACCTGCTGGCGGGCGCATCCGACGAAAGCGTCACCCCCGTCGAGACCGGGCCCGACGACCCGGCCCTGATGATCTACACCTCCGGCACCACCGGCCTCGCCAAGGGCGCGCTCCACGGCCACCGGGTGCTCCTCGGCCACATGCCGGGCTTCCTGATGATGCACGATTTCCCGCCCCGGCCCGGCGACCGCATGTGGACGCCGTCCGACTGGGCCTGGGCCGGCGGCCTCCTCAACGCGACCCTGCCGGCCCTGCGCCTCGGCGTGCCCGTGGTGGCGCAGCCGGCGGCGCGGTTCGAGCCCGAGGCCGCGTTCCGGCTCATGGCCGAGCAGGCCGTCACGGTGGCGTTCCTGCCGCCGACCGCGCTGCGGATGCTGCGCACGGTGCCGGACCCGCGCGGCCGCTTCGACCTCACGAAACTCCGCAACATCGCCTCGGCCGGCGAGGCCCTGGGGACGGAGACCTTCGAATGGGCGAAGGCCGAACTCGGCCTCACCATCGGCGAGGCCTATGGCCAGACCGAGTGCAACCTCGTGCTCGCCGCCTGCCCCTCCGCCGGCATCGCCCGGGCCGGCTCCACCGGGCGGCCCGTGCCCGGCCACCGGGTGATGATCCAGCGCCCCGACGGCACCGAGACCGACGCCGACGAGCCCGGCGAGATCGTGGTCGCCCGCCCCGACCCGGTGATGTTCCTGAGGTACTGGAACCAGCCCGAGGCGACGGAAAAAAAGTTCCGCGGCGACTGGATGTGCACCGGCGACACGGCGCGCCGCGACGCCGACGGCTACGTCCACTTCGTCGGCCGCGACGACGACCTCATCACCTCGGCGGCCTACCGCATCGGCCCCACCGAGATCGAGGATTGCCTCGGGCGCCACCCCGCCGTCGCCCTGGCGGCGGCGGTGGGCCGGCCGGATCCCCTGCGCACGGAGATCGTGAAGGCCTACGTGGTCCTGCGCGACGGTTTCACCGCGTCCGACGCCCTGGCGGCCGAGATCCAGGCCTTCGTCCGCACCCGGCTCTCGGCCCACGAGTATCCGCGCGTGCTGGTGTTTCGCGATCACCTGCCGATGACGACTTCGGGCAAGATCATCCGTCGGCAGCTGCGCGACGAGGCCTGACCCGCGCGCGAAAACGGCCGCGGGTCTCCCCGCGGCCGTCCGGTGTCTTGTCGTGTGTGTCGCGCCAGACGACGATGCGGCGAACGCAGCGTCGTCTGCCCGCGCGACCGCGCGGCGGCGGGCGTCCGCCGAACGCCCTGATCCCGGCCATGGGCCGGGATCAGGGCCGCTTGGCAAAAATCAGCAGGCCGAGCCGCCGGCGGTCTGGCCGTACTGCATCACCGGGCGGGTCTGCTGGTTGGCGTTGCCGTCGGCGGCCGAGCTCGCCGGGCAGCCGAGATAGGTCGGGCCGCGCTCGTCGACAACCGTGTCCGTGGCCTCGATGCCGTAGGGGGCGTAGGACATGAAGCGCGACGGTCCGTCATAGGCCAAAGCCGGCGTCACGGTAGCGGCACCCAGGGCACATGCGGCAACGAGGGCGGACAGGCGCGTCTTCATTTGATGTCTTGGCTCCTTATTCAGAACAGACCCGATGTCCGTCCCGATTGTACTTGCTCAACCGGCTCAAGGGGGTCCGGTTCCGGCACCGTGTGCTGGAGCGCACATGGGCGGGGGCGGCCTGTGCGGTCGTCTGAAAGACAGTCTTCATGGGATGTCCGGTTCGTCGGTTCGCCCTGCGAGCGATGGACTTCGCCCGGACGCCGCGCTGGCTTGCCGCGACGACTTCGGGTTGATCCGTTCGAGTCGTCTTGCCGAGGACTGGAAAACGCGCTGACGCGCGGGTCTTCGTTCTTGGAAAGGCTTCCGGATTCACACATTTCGTGGGCGGCGCGGGTCCCCTCTCCTTCCAGGCTATAGGATTCACACAACTGCGAATGGGCCGATTTCGTGCAGCGGCAGGCATCCGGACGGGGGCGGGAGGCGCACCGGGGCTCCCTCTCCTGAAAGGAGAGGGTTGGGGTGAGGTGTGCGAACTCTCCGAATAAGTCCCACACCTCACCCTGTCCCTCTCCTTCCAGGAGAGGGGACCTGCGCTGCCCGCGAGATGTGTGAATGTCGTCGCCCAAACAGGAGAGGGGCCCGTCGCGGTTCATCTGCAATCGCCCTGCCTTCCAAGAAAGGGAGCATCGGAGCGACCGCTCGCCCCGAAATGATCGAGCGAATACGGCCTTAGGAAATCACGCGTCTCGCAGAGAAACGGCATTCCTGATCTTTGCGACAAACCCGGAAACATCGCTGCGCACACCTCATGCGCCGCATCACACCATCCCGTCGCCCGCGTCCCGCCTTTGGCCGTGGGCCGCCGTGACCTTCTTCATGAGGTGGATGAGGGTGGCCTGCTCGGCGGGTGAGAGCGGCGCCAGCGTCAGGGCGTGGGCCTGCCGGGCCGCGCCCTCCATCCGCAGCAGCAGGGCGCAGCCCTCGGGGGTGAGGCGGCAATGCTGCGCGCGCCGATCGGCCGGGGACGGCGACCGCTCGACGAGGCCGCGCGCCTGCAGGCGCTTGAGGGCGCCCGTCGTCGTCGTGCGGTCCAGGGCGACCGCAAGGGCCAGGGTGGTCTGATCGGCCCCGTCGCGGGCCCGGAGCAGGGACAGCAGGCTGTATTGCAGGGGCGTGACGCGGAAGGCGCCACACAGCTCCGAAAACAGGCTGACATGGATCTGATGCAGGCGCCGCATCAGGAATCCGGGGCGCTCGGCCAGGGGCCACGGCGCCGGACCGTCCGCCCCGTTTGCCCCGGCGTCCCCGCGCAGCCTCGCTCCGCCCTCGTCCATGCCCGTCCCTCCCCGTGCCGCGCCACGGGACCCTCCGTGGCACGCCGCATGCTTTGGCTGAATGCGAAGCATACTTCGCATTTCGGCGGTCCCGCCAGGGCCGTCGCAGCGATCGCGCCGGAGCGCGAGGGGAAAGACACGGAATGGATATCGCACGCTACGACATGCTGCTGCGCGGCGGGCGCGTCATCTGCCCGGTTTCCGGCATCGACGGCCTCAAGGACGTCGCCATCCGCGACGGGCGGATCGCGGCGGTGGCGGACAGCCTCGTTCCCTCCGCCGACACTGAGGTGGTGAACGTCGCCGGCAAGCTCGTCCTGCCGGGGATGATCGACACCCACGGCCACGTCTACCAGTACGTCACCGGCCGGTTCGGCCTGCCGCCCGACATGGTCGGCGTGCGCTCGGGCGTGACCACGGTGATCGACCAGGGCGGCGCGTCCTGCATGACCCTGCCGGGCTTCCGCCACTTCGTCGCCGAGACGGCCGAGACCCGGATCTACGCCTTCCTGTCCGCCTACCTCGTCGGCGGCCTCGAAGGCCACTTCTACCCGAACCTCTACAGCCCCGAGGGCGTCGACATCGAGGCCACGGTGAAGTCGGCGGTGGAGAACCGCGACCTCGTGCGCGGCATCAAGGGCCATGCCGAGATCGGCGGCTTCGCCCGCTGGGGCATCCGGGTCATGGAGATGGCGGCCGAGATCAGCCGCAGCGCCGACCTGCCCCTCTACGTCCATTTCGGCCAGCTCTGGGGCCTGCCCGAGAGCGGCGCCAACGGCGAGGACGCCAACACCATCATGGAGCGGGTGATCCCGCTCCTGCGCCCCGGGGATTTCCTGGCCCACCCGTTCACCCGGCATCCGGGCGGCTTCATCAACGAGGCGGGCGTGGTCCACCCGATCATCCGGGCGGCCATGGATGCCGGCCTCCGGGTCGATGTCGGGCACGGCAGCCACTTCTCCTACCGGGTCGCCCGCGCCTCCCTGCCGGCCGGCGTCATGCCCTACACCCTCGGCGCCGACATGCACGGCTACAACACCGAGGTGCCGCGGCCCTCCGGCACGCCGGACGAGCACCACGACGACGAGAACCACCCCTTCCTCGGCCAGGCCCGCTTCAGCCTGACCCAGGCCATGAGCTCGATGATGGCCCTCGGCCTCAGCCTCGAACAGGTGGTGCCCATGGTGACGAAGCATCCCGCCGAGATGCTCGGCCTGTCCGACCGCATCGGCGCCCTGACGCCGGGCTTTTCCGCCGACGTCTCGGTGCTCCACGACCATCGCGGCCGCTTCCTCCTGCGCGACAACGAGGACACGCAGGTCATCGCCCAGCGCCTGCTCCAGCCGGCCTTCTGCCTGCGCGCCGGCAAGCGCTTCGACGCCGACTCGCCGATCCTGCCCAGCGCCATCGCGGCCTGAACCGGACTTCGAAGGAGACGACCCCATGGGTGCCGATCCGTCCCCGCTGCCGCCCGATCCGAGGCGCGACTGGTCCCGCCTCGACGCGGCGGCGCGCGACGCCGCCTACGACAACAACGCGGCGGTGCCCGATGCCGCCGCCCAGGCGGCGGCCCGCAACGCCGCCTCCGCCGCCTATCGGGCCGCCCATGCGGGCGCCCTCGACATCCCCTACGGCGACGCGCCCGGGACCGCCCTCGACCTCTACCCGGCGAAAAGCCCGGCGGCGCCCTGCCTCGTCTTCATCCACGGCGGCTACTGGCAGCGCAATTCCCGCGACCTGTTCGCGTGCTTTGCGCAAGGCCCCGCCGCCGCCGGCTGGTCCGTGGCCATGCCGGGCCACACCCTGGCGCCGGAAGCGAGCCTGACCCGGATCGTTGACGAGATCGGCCGGGCCCTCGACTGGCTCGCGGCGCACGGGCCGGCCCACGGCATCGCCGGTCCCCTGGTGCTGGCCGGCTGGTCGGCGGGGGCGCATCTCGCGGCGATGCAGTTGGCACACCCGGCCGTGACGGCGGGGCTCGCCATCTCGGGCGTCTACGAGCTCGGGCCCATCCGCGACACCGGGCTGAACCGGGCCCTGTCCCTCACGGACGCGGAGGTCGCCGGCCTCTCCCCCCTGCGCCTGCCGGTGGTGGGGAAGCCCCTCGCCATCGCCTACGGCACCGCCGAGCGGCCGGCCCTCGTCCACGACGCCCGTGCCTTCCACGCCCTGCGCAGCGCCCGTCACGCGCCGGGCCCGCTGATTCCGATCGCGGGGGCCGAGCATTTTTCCATTCTGAACGACCTGCGTCGTCCCGGCGGCGCGCTCGTGCGGGCCGCCATCGATCTCATCGAGGGGAAACAGGCATGAGCGACGCGATCCCGCTCACCGAGGGCGTCGGCGCCCGCTTGCCGCGCAAGGAGGACGACCGCCTCATGCGCGGCCGCGGCCAGTATGTCGGCGACCTGCGCCTGCCGGGCCTGCAGGACGTCGCCTTCGTCCGCAGTCCCCTGGCCCATGCCCGCATCCGGGCGATCCATGTTCCCGACGCCTACCGCGATCGGGTCTTCACCGCCGCCGACCTGACCGACGTGCAGCCGATCCGGGCGGTCTCGGGGCTTCCCGGCTTCAAGGTCTCCGAGCAGCCGGTCCTCGCCCGCGACAAGGTCCGGCAGGTCGGCGAGCTCCTGGCCATCTGCCTCGCGCCGACGCGGGCGCAAGCCGAGGACATCGCCGCCGCCATCGTCCTCGACCTCGAAGAGCTGCCGGCCGTCCACTGCATGCTCGCCGCCCGCGAGCCCGGCTCCGCCCTGGTCCACGAGCACTGGGGCGACAACGTCTTCCTCGAGACGCTGGTCGACGTGAACTTTTCCGCCGCCCTCGACGCCCCCATCAAGGTCTCGCGCACCATCTCCACGGGCCGGCAATGCATGGCCCCCATCGAGGGCCGGGGCACCGTGGTCCATCTCGACCACCGCATGGACCAGCTCGTGGTCCACACGGCGAGCCAGATGCCGCACATCGTGCGCAACGGCCTCTCGGAATGCCTCGGGATCGAGCAGGGCCGCCTGCGCATCGTCTCGCCCGATGTCGGCGGCGGCTTCGGCTACAAGGCGATCCTGCTCCCCGAGGACGTCTGCCTCGCCTGGCTGGCCCTCCGCGTCGGCCACCCCGTGCGCTGGCTCGAGGACCGCCGCGAGCACCTCACCGCCAACGCCAATTGCCGCGAGCACCATTACCGCATCACCGCCTATGCCGAGCGCGACGGCACCCTCCGGGGGATCGACTGCGAGGCCACCGTCGATTCCGGCGCCTACTCGGCCTACCCGTTCTCCGCCTGCCTGGAGGCGGCGCAGGTGGCGAGCATCCTGCCCGGCCCCTACGACTTTCCGGCCTATCGCTGCCGGACCTGGTCGGTGGCCACCAACAAGTGCCCGATCCTGCCCTATCGCGGGGTCGCCCGCACCGGCGTGTGCTTCGCCATGGAGCTCATCCTCGACGCCGTCGCGGCCGAGGCGGGCCTCGAGCCCTGGACCGTGCGCGAAAGAAACCTCGTGCGCGCCGACCAGATGCCGTTCGACAACATCACCGCAAAGCACTTCGACAGCGGCGACTATCCGCAGGCCCTGGCCCGCGTCCTGAAGGCCATCGACGTCGACGCCGTGCGCAAGCGCCAGCAGGCCGGCGAGGCGGACGGGCGCCGCATCGGCCTCGGCCTGTCGATCTACTGCGAGCAGGCGGCGCACGGCACCTCGGTCTATTCCGGCTGGGGCATTCCCATGGTGCCGGGCCACGAGCAGGCGGGTGCGCGCCTCACCCCCGATGGCGGCCTCGAACTCCGCATCGGCGCCCACTCGCACGGGCAGGGCCTGGAGACGACCCTGGCACAGGTGGCCCACGAGATCCTCGGCGTGCCGGTGGCGCGCACCCGCCTCGTCCACGGCGACACCGCCATGACGCCCTATTCCACCGGCTCCTGGGGCTCCCGCGTCATGGTGATGGCCGGCGGCGCCGTGGCGGCGGCCTGCCGCGAGCTCGGCGACCGGGCCCTGCGCATCGGCGCCCACCTGCTCCAGGCCGATCCGGCCGCCTGCCGGTTCGAGGCCGGCCGCGTGGTCGGTCCCTCGGGCGACGTCACCCTCGCGCAGATCGCCCACACCTGGTACCGGCGCCCGCAGGACCTCGCCCTCGACGTGAATCCCGGCGGCCTCGAAGTCACCGCCGGCTACAAGCCGCAACGCGATTCCGGCACCTTCTCCTACGCGGCCCACGCGGCCGTCGTCGCCGTCGACCCCGACCTCGGGGCGGTGGAGATCCTCGATTACTGCATCGTCGAGGATGGCGGCACCCTGGTGAACCCCCTGGTGGTGGACGGCCAGATCTATGGCGGCCTCGCCCAGGGCATCGGCACCGCCCTCTACGAGGAGGTGCGGTTCGACGGCCGCGGCCAGCCCCTGGCCTCGACCTTCGCCGACTACCTCCTGCCGGGACCGGCCGAGGTGCCCGAACCCCGCATCGACCACATGGCGACGCCCTCGCCCTACACGCAGTTCGGCGTGAAGGGCATCGGCGAGGGCGGGGCCATCGCGCCCCCGGCGGCTTTGGCCAACGCCATCAACGACGCCCTGCGGCCGCTCGGCGTCGCGATGCTGCATTCGCCCGTGAGCCAGCACCGCATCGTCGCGGCGGTGCTCGCCGCCCGCGACGCCGCCACCGCGCGGGAGGCCGCATGAAACCCGCCCGGTTCGCCTACGAGCGCCCCGCCGACCTCGCCGCCCTCCTCGACCGGCTGGCCTCGGCGGAGGGCAGCGTGAAGCTCATGGCCGGGGGCCAATCCCTCGGCCCGATGCTCAACCTGCGCCTCGTCGAGCCCGACCTCGTCCTCGACATCACCGGCATCCCCGAACTGCGCCGGGCGGCGATCGAGGGCGACACCCTGGTGCTCGGCGCCTGCGTCACCCACGCCGACATCGAGGACGGGCGGGTGCCCGACCTCACCGGCGGCGCCCTGGCCCGCGTCGCCGCGGCCATCGCCTACCGGCCCGTGCGCAACCGCGGCACCCTCGGCGGCTCCCTTGTCCATGCCGATCCCGCCGCCGACTGGGTGACGTCCCTCATCGCCCTCGGGGCCGAGGTCGAGCTGGCCGCGCGCACCGGCCGCCGCCGCCTGCCCGTGGACGCCTTCGTCACCGGCGCCCTCGACGTGGCCCTGGCCCCCGGCGAGATGCTGGTCTCCGTGCGGATTCCGGCGCTGCCCCCCGGCACCGCCTGGGGCTACGTCAAGCACTGCGCCAAGATCGGCGAGTTCGCCCACGCCATCGGCGCCGTGCGGATCGAGCCTGCGACGGGCCGCGCCCGCGTGGTCATCGGCGCCATCGAGCGCGCCCCCCTCGTGGTCGCCGAGGCCGCCCGCCTGTTCGGCGGCCGGATCGGACCCGACTTCGCCGAGCGGTTCGATCCGGCCGCCGCCGACGGGGTCCTGCGCGAGGCCGGGATGACCGACGCCGTCGACCGCCACGTCCACGTCACCATCCTCGCCCGGGCCGTCGCCCAGGCGGCGCGACCCGCCCCCTCGACC
>NZ_VRUZ01000087.1:0-17160 GCF_008039485.1 Methylobacterium sp. WL69
CCACGCCCTCTGCCCGAGGGCGATGTCGCCGACCCTGACGGTGTCGGCCCTTAACGCGTCGAATCGGACGCGCCCCATCCAGAACAGCAGGGCGAAGGTGAGGAACACCTGCGCGAAGGCCGGGGCGGAGGCGGGTTGCCGTATTCGAGCTGCGTCTTCGCGTCGAGGCGGCGCGGCGGCGGTGTCGGATCGATGGCGGCCGGGGCGGTCGCGCAAGCGGCGACGAGAAGCATCACGAGGCCGGCGAGGCCGAGATGGATGACGGGGGGCATGGCGTTCTCTAAAGCTCCGGGCACCAATCGCTGCGGCCCCGCCCTCGACATGCCCGTCGATCGCGCCGGAAGCTCGACCGTATTGTGACCGGGCCCGCCTCAAGCGTGGCCGTATCGCGGCACGTGCCGCAACTCGAAGGACCTTTGCCCTGACGCCCCCCGCACGCCTTTCCGCCGCCATCGAAGTCCTCGCCGACATCGCCGGACGCCGCCGCCCCGCCGCCGACGCCCTGAAGGACTGGGGCCTCGCCCACCGCTTCGCCGGCTCGGGCGACCGCGCGGCCATCGCCAGCCTCGTCTACGACGCCCTGCGCCGGCGCGCCTCGGCCGCCTGGATCATGGACGACGACAGCCCGCGCGCCCTCGTCATCGGCATGCTGCGCCTTCAGCACGGCCTTGCGGCCCCCACCATCGCGGGCCTGTTCTCGGGCGAGCGCTTCGCGCCGGAGCCCCTGTCCGACCACGAGCGCGCCCGCCTCACCGACGCGACCCTGGCGCAGGCCCCCGACCACGTCGCCGGCGACGTGCCCGAATGGGTGCTTCCCGCTCTGGCGGCGACCTTCGGTGGTGCCCTGCTCGAAGAGTTGCGGGCGCTGGGGCGGCGTGCACCCCTCGACATCCGAATCAACACGCTGAAGCACGATCGTGAATCGGCGATGGCGGGTCTGACGCATCTGGCCCCGGCGACGACACCCCACGCCCCCAACGGCCTGCGCGTCCCCATCGGCGAGGACGGGCGCGGCCCCGCCCTCCATGTCGAGCCGGAGTTTCTCGACGGCTGGTACGAGATCCAGGACGAGGGCTCGCAGCTCGCGAGCCTGCTCTCCGGCGCGCGGCCGGGCGAGACCGTGGTCGACCTCTGCGCGGGCGGTGGCGGCAAGACCCTGAGCCTCGCCGCGATGATGAACAACGACGGCCGGCTGGTGGCCAGCGACGACGATCCGCGCCGCCTCGCCCCCATCCACGAGCGCCTGCGCCGGGCCGGGGCGAAGGCCGAGATCCGCACCCCGCGCGGCGGCCGGGCTCGGACCGACGTCCTCGGCGACCTCGACGGCACCGCCGACCGCGTCCTCGTCGACGCGCCCTGCACGGGCTCCGGCACCTGGCGGCGCAACCCCGACGCGAAGTGGCGGATGCGGCCCGGCGCGCTCGCCGCCCGCGTCAACGAGCAGGCGGCGGTCCTCGACCGGGCCGCCGGGTTGGTGCGGTCCGGGGGGCGTATCACCTACGTCACCTGCTCCCTGCTCCCGGAGGAAAACGATGCCGCCGTGGCCGGCTTCCTCGCCCGTACGGGCGGGACGTTCGCCGTCGTGCCGGCGAAGGACGTGGTGGCGGTGCAGAAGCCTGATCTGGCGCCGTTCCTGCGCTTCACCGGGCACGGCCTGCAGATGAGTCCGGCCCTCACGGGGACGGATGGCCTCTACGTGGCGACCCTGGAACGTCGCCCTGCCGGCTGACGGCATCCCCAGACGGGTGCGGTCCATGCGGGCCGCACCCTGACCCATCCGTTGCACCGTGCCGACGCCTCGTCTAACTCCGGTTCCATGAACACCGACCACGACAAGATCCTCATCGTCGATTTCGGCTCCCAGGTGACGCAACTCATCGCGCGGCGCGTGCGTGAGGAGGGCGTCTATTGCGAGATCGTGCCATTCACCAAGGCGGCCGAGGCCTTCGCCGAGTCGAAGCCCAAGGGCGTCATCCTCTCGGGCGGCCCCGAATCGGTGACCACGGATGCCTCGCCGCGGACCCCGCAGGTCGTGTTCGACTCCGGCGTGCCGGTCTTCGGCATCTGCTACGGCCAGCAGACCATGGCGGCCCAGCTCGGCGGCGAGGTCGAAGCCGGCCACCACGCCGAGTTCGGCCGCGCCGAGATCGAGATCCTGTCGGACTGTCCCCTGTTCAAGGGCGTCTGGCACGTGGGCGAGCACTATCCCGTCTGGATGAGCCACGGCGACCGGGTGACAAAGCTCCCCGACGGCTTCACCACCGTCGCCATGTCGAAGAACGCCCCGTTCGCGGCGGTCGCCGACGAATCGCGCAACTACTACGCGGTGCAGTTCCATCCGGAGGTGGCCCATACGCCCCACGGCGCGCTGCTGATCCGCAACTTCGTGCGCGATATCGCCGGCTGCTCCGGCGACTGGACCATGGGTGCCTACCGCGAGGAGGCCATCGCCAAGATCCGCGAGCAGGTCGGCCCCGAGAAGGTGATCTGCGGCCTGTCGGGCGGCGTCGATTCCTCCGTCGCGGCGGTCCTCATCCACGAGGCCATCGGCGAGCAGCTCACCTGCGTGTTCGTGGACCACGGCCTGCTGCGCATGGGCGAGGCCGACGAGGTCGTGCGCCTGTTCCGCGACCACTACAACATCCCGCTGGTCCACGTGGAGGCGCAGGCCCTGTTCCTCGGCGAACTCGAGGGCGTCAGCGACCCCGAGATCAAGCGCAAGACCATCGGCCGCCTGTTCATCGACGTCTTCGATGCGGAGGCGAAGAAGATCGGCGGGGCCAAGTTCCTGGCCCAGGGCACCCTCTACCCCGACGTGATCGAGAGCGTCTCGTTCACCGGCGGTCCCTCGGTGACCATCAAGAGCCACCACAACGTCGGCGGTCTCCCCGAGCGCATGAACATGCAGCTCGTCGAACCCTTACGCGAATTGTTCAAGGACGAGGTCCGGGTGCTCGGCAAGGAGCTCGGCCTGCCCGAAGCCTTCGTCGGGCGCCACCCCTTCCCCGGCCCCGGCCTCGCCATCCGGTGCCCCGGCACCATCACGGGCGAGAAGCTGGACGCCCTGCGGAAGGCCGACGCGATCTACCTCGACGAGATCCGCAAGGCGGGCCTCTACGACACCATCTGGCAGGCCTTCGCGGTGATCCTGCCGGTGAAGACCGTGGGCGTGATGGGCGACGGGCGCACCTACGACCACGTCTGTGCCCTGCGCGCCGTCACCTCCGTCGACGGCATGACGGCGGATTTCTATCCCTTCGACATGGCCTTCCTCGGCCGGGTCGCGACCCGCATCATCAACGAGGTCAAGGGCATCAACCGGGTGACCTACGACATCACCTCGAAGCCGCCCGGCACCATCGAGTGGGAATAGGCGAGCGCCGGCGACCCGTCAGTCCGCGTCGACGTCCGCCGCTTCGGAGGGACGTTCGCCGCGATATCCCGTCGCCAGCACGTAGAGCTCGCTCGAATCCGCCCGGCTCGCGTTCGGCTTGACGTGGCGCACGGCGGCGAAGTCGCGCTTCAGGTCGGCGAGCAAGGTGCCCTCGGTGCCGCCCTGGAACACCTTGGCGAGGTAGGACCCGCCGGGTGCCAGGATCTCGCGGGCGAACTCGGCGGCGGTCTCGGCGAGGCCGATGATCCGCAGGTGGTCGGTCTGCTTGTGGCCGGTGGTGTTGGCCGCCATGTCCGACAGGACAAGGTCGGCCGGACCGCCGAGCAGCCCGGTGAGGAGCCCCGGCGCCTCCGGGTCGAGGAAGTCCAGGGTGATGAACTCGACGCCGACCATGGGCTCGATCTCCAGGAGGTCGATGCCGACGATCCGTCCCGAGCCACCGACGATCTTGGCGGCGACCTGCGACCAGCCGCCGGGCGCGGCGCCGAGATCGACGATGCGCTGACCGGGCTTCAGGAGCTTGAAGCGCTCGTCGATCTCGATGAGCTTGAACGCCGCGCGGGAGCGATAGCCCTCGCGCTTGGCCCGGGCCACGTAGGGGTCATTGAGCTGGCGCTCCAGCCAGCGCTTCTGCGAAGCCGTGCGACCGCGCCCCGTCTTCACCCGTTGCTTGAGTTCGCCGCGCAACCCTGCGCCGGCACCACGCCTGTCACTCACCGGTAACCCCCACGGCGCCAGACGCCGTCCTCACGCATCATGTTCATCAGCAGGCCCTCGCGCAGGCCGCGATCGGCGATGCGCAGGCGATCGGACGGGAAGGCCCGGCGGATCGCCTCCAGGATGGCGCAACCCGCCAGCACGAGGTCGGCGCGGTCTCGGCCGATGCACGGATTGTCCGCACGCTGGTCGAGGCGAGTGTCGAGAAGATCGTCGATGGCCCCGCCGACTTCGCCGTCGCTCATCCATAGGCCGTCGACCCGGCGGCGTTCGTAGCGGGCGAGACGCAGGTGCATGGCGGCAAGCGTCGTCACCGTACCCGATGTGCCGAGCAAGTGGAAATGACGGGCGTTGGCGGCCGGTGCGGCGCGGATGGCGAAGCGCGACAGCATGTCGGCCACCTCCTCCACCATGCCCTCGAAGGTCAGGCGGGTCACATCGGCGCCGCCGTGGCGCTCGGCCAGGGTGACGACCCCCACGGGCAGGGAATCCCAGGCGCGGATGCGCAGGGTCGGGTCCGTCGACGGGTTGGTGGCCGCGCCGTCGAGCCAGGCGATCTCCGTGGAGCCGCCGCCGATGTCGAAGATGACCACCGATTCGGCATAGGGGTCGGCGAGTGCGGCGCACCCGGTCACCGCCAGGTAAGCTTCGGTCTGGCGATCGACGATCTCGAGATCGAGGCCGACCTCATCGCGGACCCGCTCGACGAAGGCCGCGCCGTTGACGGCCAGCCGGCAGGCTTCCGTGGCGATGATCTTGGCGCGCACCACGCCGCGCGTCTGCATCTTGGCCCGGCACACCCGCAGGGCATCGATGGTGCGTTCGATGGCGGGTTCGCTCAGGCGATCGGCGTTTCCGAGGCCCTCGCCGAGGCGGACGATGCGCGAGAACGCGTCGATGACGCGAAAGCCGTGGGAGGCCGGCTCGGCGATGAGGAGGCGGCAATTGTTGGTGCCGAGATCGAGGGCGGCGTAGGCGTTCCGGCGCGCCGGCCGATGGGCGGCGGCCAGCGTCTCGGATCGTGCCGGCATCGTCCCCGGGTTCGTCACCGTGGGCGTAACGGGGCCGGCCGTGGGGCGGGCCGGCATGGTCGCGGCACTCTCTTCCCGCATCGGCTGCGCCGGATTCCCTCGTCGTGATCCCAGGCGGAGAGCCGGACCATCATTCGCTCATCAAGCTACAGGTGTCGCAGGCAAACTGCAAAGCCCTGAATTCGTTGACGCGGATCGTCCCGCGCCATGGGAGGGGACGGGTTCGGGACGGTGCTCGGCGGATCGGTTCAGCTGATCGGGTCAGTTCGCCTTGCCGGCGGCCAGGAGGCGCGGCACCGGGCGAAGCAGGCTCTTCACCTGGGAGAACGGACGGGGCCGGTTGATGACCTCGTCTAGGCGCGACCACAGGGTCTTTGGCGAGAACGGCTTGGCGATGATCTCGTTGACGCCGAGGGAGATCGCCCGGTCCACGACGTTGCGGCGCGGCTGGGCCAGCATCAGGATGATCGGCACCGTCGGTGAGGGGGACGTCGTCGGCGTGCGGGCGAGGCGGATGAACTCTTCGCCGGACAGGATCGCCAGATCCCAATCAATGATGGTGAGGTCCGGCTTGCTCTCGGCGAGGACGCCGAGGGCCTCGGCGCCGTCTGGCGCTTCGAGGACGCGCTTGATGCCCACGCGCATGAGCATGTCACGCACGATGCGGCGGATATACAGGCTTTCGTCCACCACCAGGGCGGACAGGTCCGGAAAGGTCGGGGTGGCGATCATGGCGGTGGCGTTCGGCTCCGGTCCGCTCGCTCGGACCGGCCCAGCCCGAACCCTAGACGGGGCGGCCTTTTCGTTTCCCTAACGGGCGGGCCGATCCCGCGTTTCCGGACCGGCGCCGCCCCGCGCCGGAGCGAACCTTGCGAGAGGGTTTCCGCAGGGCGCGATGCCGGCTACGCATTTTGTCGCAGAAAAATCATGGAACCTGAGCCGAAGGTCGGAAATGGACCTTGCGATGGAGCTGTGTTTCAGTCAGGACTAAGGCGTTATTCTTGGTCACCGCTGCCGGGGGTAATGATAGTGCGGAGCGTGGGCTGTCTGGGATGGCGCGCACGCGGTATTCTTAAATGATGGTCGGCGGACGGTTTTTGCGAGCTTTCTATGGGACGTGGTCGTGATTTCAGGGGGCCGCAGAAGCGCGGCTTCGATGAGGGTGGAGCCGAGCCGCGTTGGCCCGATCAGGCTCCGCCGAGCGGCGGTGGCTATGGCGGCGGTTTCGGCGGTGGCGGCGGCTTCGACCGTGCCCCGGCCCGTGCGGCGGCAGCCCCCTCGGGACCGGAGCGCGATGCGACGGTCAAGTGGTTCAACAAGGAGAAGGGCTTCGGTTTCGTCGAGCTGGCTGACGGTTCGGGCGATGCCTTCCTCCACATCCGCGCCGTCGAAGCCGCTGGCCATGCCGACCTCATGCCCGGCACGCGCCTGACGGTTCACACGGCCCAGGGCCAGAAGGGTCCGCAGGTGACGGACGTCACCAGCGTGGATACCTCCACGGCCGAGGCGGCCCCCATGCGCGATGCGCGTCCGCCCCGCACCGGCGGTTTCGCTGGCGGTGACCGCTTCGGCGGCGACCGTGGTGGCTACGGCGCCGGTGCCGGCGGTGGCGATCGCTACGGCAGCGCCGGCGGCGGCGACCGTGGCGGCGGACGCTTCGCCAGTGGCCCCTCGACCGAGATGAGCGGCACCGTGAAGTGGTACGATCCCGCCAAGGGCTTCGGCTTCGTCTCCGTCAACGACGGCGGCAAGGACGTGTTCGTGCATCGCTCCGCCCTGTCGCGCGCCGGCCTCGAGTCCCTCGCCGAGGGTCAGCAGGTCGTTCTCGGCGTCGTCGAGGGCCAGAAGGGCCGCGAGGCCCAGAGCATCAACGTCGACGATTGATTCGAAATTCTGGCCGTCCTTCGGCCACGGTTTCGAACTCAAGGTGAGCGAACGGCGGCCCTCCCGGGGTCGCCGTTTTGCGTTTCGACCTCGAATCTCGTGCGGAGAAACCATGCGGCTCGCATCGCTCAGCCTGATCTGGCTTGCGACCTTCGTCGGTCCGGCCTTTCCCGAAGACTTCACCGGTGTCTATGCGGGCGTGAATGCGGGCTATGGCTTTTCCGGCAAGGACCAATCGAAAGCGGGCTTCGGCCTTCCCGCCCCGGACGATCCCCGCACGTCCGACATGCCCCCGAGTGCGCGGCAGGCGTCGGAGGTTTTGCGGGCACGGAACCTGCGGGACCGCCCCTCCCCTCTTCGATGAAAGAGAAAGGTTACACACCGGGGGTGGATCCGCGGGATGCGTGACCCGCGGTGGCCCGTCCCGATCAGCAAAAAGGGCCGCCCCATGGGGCGGCCCTTTTCGAAACTATAGCGATCCGATCGGGATCAGCGCGAGTAGAACTCGATCACGAGGTTCGGTTCCATCTGGACGGGGTAGGGCACCTCGCCGAGGTTCGGAATGCGGGTGACGCGGGCCGTCATCTTGGCGTGATCCACCTCAATGTAGTCCGGCACGTCACGCTCGGCGAGCTGGGACGCCACGACGACGATCTCGAGCTGCTTGGAGGAATCCTTGACCTCGATGACGTCGCCGGTCTTCACGAGGTAGCTGGCGATGTTGACCCGCTGACCATTGACCTTGACGTGGCCGTGGTTGACGAACTGGCGGGCGGCGAACGGGGTCGGCACGAACTTAGCGCGGTAGACGACGGCGTCGAGGCGGCGCTCGAGCAGGCCGATCAGGTTCTCGCCCGAATCGCCACGGAGGCGGATCGCCTCGGCGTAGTAGCGGCGGAACTGCTTCTCGGTGATGTTCGCGTAGTAGCCCTTGAGCTTCTGCTTGGCGCGCAGCTGCGTGCCGAAGTCGGACATCTTGCCCTTGCGGCGCTGACCGTGCTGGCCGGGGCCGTACTCGCGGCGATTGACGGGGCTCTTCGGGCGGCCCCAGATGTTCTGGCCCATGCGGCGATCGAGCTTGTGCTTCGCCTGAATGCGTTTTGACATCGCGGTTCCTCTCGCAACGGAGATCTATCGAGGAACGCGCCCTCCTCTTTCCGGACCGGCCCCAAGGGCCTGACCCGGAACGACAGAGCGGCCGAAGCCGACTCACGGGTGCGCTTGAAAACGTTTCGGGGCCCCTCGTCGGGACCCCGTCACGTTCGCTTCCCTAGAGCAGGGCGGCGCGCCCGTCAATGCCGAGGCGGCTCACCTCTCCGCAGGCGGCCTCACTGGACACTGAGGGGCATCGCCTCGACGTCGACGGCGGTGAGGCCGCGCACGGCAAGGGAGGTCCGCAGGGCGTTTGTCAGGCCCGCGCCTCCGGTGAAGGCGCCGAGCACGGAGCCCGACGCGTCCTGAGCGGAGCGCTGGACGTTGCCGAGCAACTGCGTCACCCGGCGGGCGATGGCGGGCGCGGGGTCGATCCAGAGGACCGGCCACGGCGCGAGGGCCTGAAAGCGCGGCAGCAGCAGAGGATAATGCGTGCAGGCGAGGCAGACGACATCCGTCCGCCGCCCCTCCGCGCCAATGATGAAGCACGGCGCGATCTCGGCGGCGAGGCGCGCATCGTCCACGGGCGCCCCGGCGAGTTCCGCTTCGGCGAAGCCGGCGAGGTTGGGCGCTCCCACCAGGGTCACGTCACAGGCACCCGCATAGGTCTCGATGAGTTCGTGCGTGTAGGCCCGCGCAACGGTGCCGGGCGTGGCGAGCAGGCTGATCCGGCGCGTGCGCGTCGCCTCCGCCGCCGGCTTGATCGGTGGCACGACCCCCACGAACGGAATCGCGAAGCGCTGGCGCAGGGCCGGCAGCACCAGGGTCGAGGCGGTGTTGCAGGCGATGACCACGAGGTCCGGCCGGTGGACCGCGACGAGGCGGTCCATCACGGCGAGCACCCGGTCGATGAGCGTCGCCTCCGCAAGGCGGCCATACGGGAAAGCGGCATCGTCGGCGGCGTAGACGTAGGCCGCGTCCGGCCGGGCCCGGCGCACCTGCTCCAGCACCGTGAGGCCGCCGAGCCCGGAATCGAACACGAGGATCGTCGGAGCCGGGTTCACACCCGCCGCCGCAGCGACCGTGGCCGCGCCTGCCATGAGATTGTTCCGCATCCCAACTCGGTCCGACGCCCTGCGAGAGGAGCAAGTGTCGGGTCGCGCCGGTTAAGAGGGTGTGACCGCGGCACGAAAAAGGCGGCCGGATCGGGAGAGGTCCGCGCAACGTCGCCGAGGGGATCGCCGCCGCGGGCGCGACGAACCGTTCGGATGCGTGCCCGTTGCCGAACGGCCCATCGGCCATATCTTCCAGCGTCACAAACACATGGAGAAGCCGGCATGGCAGCGACCGCAGCGTTTCGCGACACCGCCCCTGAGCTGTCCGGGCGCCCGGCTTTCCCGCCGCCCGGCCTCGGTGCCCGACCGGTCGACCGCGCGGCCTGGATCGCGGCGTTTCATCATGTCCGCGACGAGACCGAGCGCCGGGCCGCCCCCCTGTCGCCGGAGGATCAGCAGGTTCAGTCCATGGCGGATGCGAGCCCGACGAAGTGGCACCGCGCCCACACGACATGGTTTTTCGAGCAGTTTCTCCTCCGGGCGCATCTGCCGGGCTACGCCCTCTACGACGAGCGCCTGCACTACCTGTTCAATTCGTACTACGTCGCCGCCGGCCCGCGCCAACCACGCATCCTGCGCGGCCTCATCACCCGACCGACGACCGAGGAAGTGGCCGGCTACCGCGCGCATGTCGATCGCACCGTCGACGCGCTTTTAACGCAGGCCTCGCCGACGTCCCTCGATACGCTGCTGCCGATCCTCGAGATCGGGCTCTACCACGAGCAGCAGCATCAGGAATTGCTGATCACCGACATCCTGCACGCCTTCGCGCAGAACCCCCTCGGGCCGGCCTACGACGAAGGGTGGCGCTTCCCGACGCCGCAGGTCGCGAGCGGAACGGTGCAGCTCGCCCGGACCATCACCCAGATCGGGCATGGCGGCGAGGGCTTCTCCTTCGACAACGAATCACCCCGCCACGATGTGCTGATCCAGGCCGGCACCCTCGACCGCGGCCTCGTGACCAACGCCCAGTGGCTGACCTTCATGACAGACGGCGGCTACACCCGGCCCGAGCTCTGGCTCTCCGACGGCTGGCTCGCCGCCCAGGCCGAGGCTTGGGAGGCCCCGGGCTACTGGTGTCGGAAGGACGGTGACTGGGCGACGATGACGCTCGCCGGCATCCGCACCGTCGACCCGTCCCTGCCCGTTACCCACGTGAGCTACTACGAGGCCGATGCCTACGCGCGTTGGGCGGGACGCGATCTGCCGACGGAATTCGAATGGGAGGTCGCCGCCCGCGACGGGCACCTGGCCGATGCCTTCGGCTCCGTCTGGCAGTGGACCCGCAGCGCCTACACGGCCTATCCCGGCTACCGGCCCGTGGACGGGGCGCTCGGCGAGTACAACGGCAAGTTCATGTCGAACCAGTTCGTCCTGCGCGGCTCCTCCGTGGCGACGCCCGAGGGTCATGCCCGCGTCGGCTACCGGAACTTCTTCTATCCGCATCAGCGTTGGCAGTTCACGGGCCTGCGCCTGTCCGACACCCGCGCCTAAGCCAGACCCGACGTCCCGGAGATTACAGCGTTGACCATCAATCCCGTCTTCACCAACGCGAAGCCCCTCGCCGCGCGGGATGCCCGTCAGCAGTTCGAGGACGATGTCGTCGCGGGGCTGTCGGCGCCGCAGAAATTCCTGTCGGCGAAGTACTTCTACGATGCGGCCGGCTCCGACCTGTTCGAGGGAATCACCCGCCAGCCGGAATACTATCCGACCCGGACGGAGCTCGGCATCCTCGATACCAAGGGTGCGGAGATCGCCGCGCACCTGCCGGCACGGGCCAACCTCGTCGAACTCGGCAGCGGCTCGACGGTGAAGGTGCGTCGTCTGCTCGTGCACCGGCCGGATCTCGCCGCCTATGTCCCGGTGGATGTCTCGGAAAGCTTCCTGCACAGCGAAGCCGAAGCCCTGGCCGCCGACTTTCCCAACCTCGCCATCGCCCCCGTGGCAGCGGATTTCACCCGCGCCTTCACCCTGCCGGATGGCCTGTCGCACGATGCCGTCGCGGGCTTCTTTCCCGGCTCGACCATCGGCAATTTCGAGCCGCCCCAGGCGACGCACCTGCTGGCGCATTTCGGCAGGGTGCTCGGACGCGGAGCCAGCCTCATCGTCGGCGTGGATCTCGTGAAGGACCGGTCGGTGCTGGAAGCCGCCTACGACGATGCGGCGGGTGTCACGGCTGCGTTCAACCTTAACCTCCTGGTCCGCATCAGGGGCGAACTCGGCGCGGCCCTCGATGTCGACGGTTTCGCACATCGCGCTTTCTTCAACGCGGACGCCTCCCGCATCGAAATGCACCTGGTGAGCCTGCGCGCGCAGACGATACGCCTCGCGGGCCACGCCTTCGCGTTCGACGAGGGCGAAACCATCCACACCGAGAACAGCTACAAGTACACCCTCGACGGTTTTCGGGCCCTGTCGAGCGACGCCGGCTGGAGGCCCAAGGCCGCCTGGACCGATCCCGACGGCCTGTTCTCGATCCACGCCCTGACGCGCGCCTGAGGCACGCCCGGCCGCCCGCCTTTCGGATCGCCGGCGAGATCGCTTCGGACCGAGGGTCCTAGCTGCGCTTCTCCATCATCGCCTTGACCTGCATGAGCTGGTCCCAGACGAGGCCCGGTGAGGTGCCGAGGGCTTCGAAGCCGGCGTTGATGCCCCAATAGAGACCCACCACCATGATGGGCACGAGGACCCAGCCCAGGAGTTCCTCTCCCCGGTGGCGACGACGGCGGCGGAGCCGTCGCTCCTCCCGACGGGTCGGGGTTGGTTGAACCGGGTGGGAGACGGGCGTGAGGGGGCCCTCATGCAGATCGTTCATTCAGGATGCCCCCGTGTCACTGGCCCGACGCAACCTGTGCGTCGTTTCGGCGAGGCCGAAACCCCGAGGGGCGCTTGCTAACCATCGCGAGGCCGCCTGTCGAGCGTCGGCGGATGGTTCGGCCTCGTCTCTTCCCTTCGAATGGCGGGATCGGCGCCTCGCGCACCGACCCCGCCACCGGGCGACCCTCGGCTCAGGCTTTCACCAGGGGCACCTTGGGCACGGTGCGGACACCCGATCCGCCGCTCCCCGAACCACCGTCCTTGCCGTCCTTCTTGCGCGGCGACACCTTGGTCCGGGTGCGCTTGTGCTTCTTCGCCGCGTTGGTCACGTCCTTCTCCGGCTTCGGCGTCACCGGCCCGGCCGGAAACTCGAATCCCAGGGCCTGCTTCTCGCCCTCCTCCGGAGCCTTCACCACCACCCGCACGGCGCCGCCGTCCTTGAGGCGCCCGAACAG
The DNA here is from genome assembly GCF_008039485.1 of Methylobacterium sp. WL69. Lineage (NCBI taxonomy): Bacteria > Pseudomonadati > Pseudomonadota > Alphaproteobacteria > Hyphomicrobiales > Methylobacteriaceae > Methylobacterium > Methylobacterium sp. WL69. The sequence goes on from NZ_VRUZ01000087.1 coordinate 12,506, forward strand.
CACCTCGTCGGCGAGCGGCGTCTTGATGGTGGACTGGATCAGCCGTGCCATCGGGCGTGCGCCCATGGCATCGTCGTAGCCGTGCTCCACGAGCCATTCACGTGCCTCGTCGGAGAGCTCGATGGTGACGTTGCGATCGGCGAGCTGAGCCTCGAGCTGGAGGACGAACTTGTCGACCACCTTGGCGACGACCTCTTTCGGCAGGTGGCCGAACGAGATGATCGCGTCGAGCCGGTTGCGGAATTCCGGCGCGAACAGCTTGTTGATCGCCTCGACGTCGTCGCCCGTGCGTTTGGTCTGGGTGAAGCCGTAGGCCGACTTCGCCAGATCGGAGGCGCCCGCATTCGTGGTCATGATGATGATCACGTTGCGGAAATCGACCTGCTTGCCGTTGTGGTCGGTGAGTTTGCCGTGATCCATCACCTGCAACAGGATATTGAACAGGTCCGGGTGGGCCTTCTCGATCTCGTCCAGCAGCAGCACGCAGTGCGGACGCTGGTCGATGCCGTCGGTCAGCAGGCCGCCCTGATCGAAGCCGACATAGCCGGGAGGCGCGCCGATGAGGCGGCTCACCGTGTGGCGCTCCATGTATTCCGACATGTCGAAGCGCAGCATCTCGACGCCGAGGGAAACCGCGAGTTGCTTGGCCGCCTCGGTCTTGCCGACGCCGGTCGGACCGGCGAACAGGTACGAGCCGATGGGCTTGTCGGGATCGCGCAGACCGGCGCGGGCGAGCTTGATCGCCGACGTCAGGGCCTCGATGGCGTTGGGCTGGCCGTAGACGACGCGCTTGAGGCTGTCGGTGAGGTTCCTCAACACCACCGCGTCGTCCTTCGAGACGGTTTTCGGCGGAATGCGCGCCATGGTCGCGATGGTGGCCTCGATCTCCTTGACGCCGATGGTGCGCTTGCGGCGCGCCTCGGGCACCAGCATCTGCGAAGCGCCGGTCTCATCGATGACGTCGATGGCCTTGTCGGGCAGCTTGCGGTCGTTGATGTAGCGCGCCGAGAGTTCGACGGCCGCCTTCACCGCCTCGGCGGTGTACTTGAGCTTGTGGAATTCCTCGAAGTAAGGCTTGAGCCCCTTCACGATCTCGATGGCATCGGGGATCGACGGCTCATTGACGTCGATCTTCTGGAACCGGCGCACCAGGGCGCGGTCCTTCTCGAAGTACTGCCGGTACTCCTTGTAGGTGGTCGAGCCGATGCAGCGGAGGGACCCGTTGGCCAGCGCGGGCTTCAGCAGATTCGAGGCGTCCATGGCTCCGCCCGAGGTGGCGCCGGCACCGATCACCGTGTGGATCTCGTCGATGAACAGCACCGCGTTGGGGTGCGCCTCGATCTCCTTCATCACCTGCTTCAGGCGCTCCTCGAAGTCACCGCGATAGCGGGTGCCGGCCAGCAGCGTGCCCATGTCGAGGGAGAACACCGTGGCGTCGATGAGGACTTCCGGCACCTCCTTATGGATGATCTTGCGTGCCAGGCCCTCGGCGATGGCGGTCTTGCCGACGCCGGGATCGCCCACCAGCAGGGGATTGTTCTTCTGGCGCCGGCACAGGATCTGAATCGTGCGCTGAACTTCGGTCTCGCGGCCGATGAGCGGATCGATCCGGCCGTCGCGGGCCTTCTTGTTGAGGTTGATGCAGTAAGCCTCGAGGGCATCGCCCTTCTTCTTCGGCCGCGCGTCGTTGTCCTCGCCGCTCGGCCGCTCGGCCGCGGACTCCTCTTCGGCGCCGCGCACGGGCTTCGGCTCCGAAGCACCCGGCCGTTTGGCGATGCCGTGGCTGATGTAATTGACCGCGTCGTAGCGGGTCATGTCCTGCTCCTGCAGGAAGTAGGCGGCGTGGCTCTCGCGCTCGGCGAAGATCGCCACGAGTACGTTCGCCCCCGTCACCTCCTCGCGGCCCGACGACTGCACGTGGATCACCGCGCGCTGGATCACCCGTTGGAAACCGGCCGTGGGCTTGGCATCCTGCCGGCCATCCCCGATGAGGTTGGCGAGTTCGGTGTCGACGTACTCGACGAGGCTGCGCTTGAGGGTATCGACCTCGACGTTGCAGGCCCGCATCACCGCGGCGGCGTCCTGATCGTCCACCAGGGCGAGGAGAAGATGCTCCAGCGTCGCGTATTCGTGCCGCCGCTCACCGGCGAGCGCCAGGGCGCGGTGGAGAGCTTGTTCTAGGCTGCGAGAGAAGCTGGGCAAAGCGTGGCCTCTGTGTGGGGGTGCCTATTTCTTTTCCATAACGCACTGGAGAGGATGTTGGTGTTTGCGGGCGAAGTCCATCACCTGCGTCACCTTGGTCTCGGCGACTTCATAGGTAAATATGCCGCATTCGCCGACACCGTTCTGGTGCACGTGCATCATGATCTGGTAAGCGTCTTCTTGGGACTTGTTGAAGAACTTTTCCACGACGTGAACGACGAATTCCATCGGCGTGTAGTCGTCATTGAGAAGCAGCACGCGATACAGGCTCGGGCGCTTGGTCTTCGGCTTGGTCCGGGTGATGATCGCCGTGCCGGACCGGCCATCGTCGCCGTTACCCGGATCCTCCGGGTTCGCTGCCGCCCGGGGCGGCCCCCGATGCGGTTCGCCGCTCGCGGCACGGAAAGCGTCCCGCGCGGGTGTCGTGGCTGTGCCCTTCAGCAGGACGTCGGACATCTGAATCGTATCGACCCCATGAGGCGGCACTGTGCTCGCGAAACGGCCCGTGTCGCGAACCATGCGGGCCGTGAGAGCAATCTATAGGGCGAGGGGCGACTTCGCCAGTCGGCTGCGCGCACTTGTCCGCCGGACCGCCGCGCACGAACGAAGAAGCCCCGCACGTCGATGACGCGCGGGGCTGCGAACCGATGGGTCGGGACGGGTGAATCAGACGGTGGCGGGCAGCTTCGCGCCGGTGCCCTGGGGCTTCATCGTGGTGGCGAGGCCGCTGTAGAGATCGCGCATGGTCTGGGTCTGGGCGACCAGGCGCTCGTAGGAGCCCTTCAGATAGGCAGCCTGGATTTCGAAGGCCGCCTGCGGGGTGCGCGCGGCGGCGAGCTTCTTCATGGTGGCCGTACCCTCGGCGAAGGACTGGCGGGCGAAATCCGTCCACTCGATCCCGGCGGTCTGGTTCGTCTTCGCCACGGCCGTGACGCCCTTCATCACGGTACCGAGGCCGGTCTGGCCCTGGGTGCCCGCCTTGTAGAGGGCGGAGGTCTTCTCGAAGGCTTGCGTCATCATGTTCATCGTCGGCTCTGCCCCTGCGGGCATCCCTGGCGTCGAGATCGATCTGCCGCGGAGGGCGGCCCGCCGTGCGCGGATCGCCGGCCCCCTCGTTTGTGCGATGCAACATAGAACGTCAAGTCCGATGATGCGTCGCAACATCATCGGCAAAATCCGCTGCACCCCATTAACCCCGCCGTAACTGCATCCCCCTAGCCTGATTGACAGATGTTGCGGGGTCACGGCGGCGCTGACGCCTCCCCGTCCTGATGTTGCGTTGCAAGCCGGCCCTTCGCCGTGCTTGCCGAGGCGGTGAGTCGTGATGCGTAGCGTTCCCAACCCTGCGATGGCCTGCCCCGCGCGACTGTCCCGCCCGGGGACCACGCGCTCCCTGCCGGCCCTGATCGCGGCGGCGGTGGTTCTCACCGCCATGGCGTCCCCCGCCGAGGCCAAGCGCCATCACCGCCGCGGCGGCGGCGGTTACAGCCCGCCCTATGCGGCGATGGTCATCGACGTGAAGACGGGCAAGACCCTGCACGCGGTCAACGAGGACTCCCTGCGCCACCCGGCCTCCATCACCAAGGTGATGACGCTCTACATGCTGTTCGAGCAACTCGAGCGTGGCCGCTACACCCTCGAATCGCCCCTCACCATCTCCTCCTTCGCCGCGTCGCAGTCGCCGTCGAAGCTCGGTCTGCGCCCGGGTTCGACCATCTCCGTCGAGGATGCGATCAAGGCCATCGTGACGAAGTCGGCCAACGACGTCGCCTGCGCCATCGGCGAGAACATCTCCGGCTCTGAGCCGCGCTTCGCCGAGGCGATGACCGCAAAGGCGAAGGCCCTCGGCATGAGCCGGACGAACTACGCCAACGCGTCGGGCCTGCCGGATTCCGATCAGATCACCACGGCCCGCGACCTCACGGTGCTGGCCCGCGCCATCCAGGATCGCTTCCCGCGCTACTACCGCTACTTCCAGACCCGCTCCTTCGCGTTCCGCGGCCGGGTCATCGGCAACCACAACCGCCTGCTCGGCAACGTCCAGGGCGTCGACGGGATCAAGACCGGCTACACCCGCGATTCCGGCTTCAACCTGATGACGGCGGCCAAGCTCGACGACCGCCAGATCGTCGCCATCGTGCTCGGCGGCAAGTCCGGGGCGAGCCGCGACAAGATCATGGCCGACCTCGTGCGGGCCAACCTGCCGCGGGCCTATGCCGGCAACCGCCAGACGCCCGCGACCGTCGAGGTCGCCGAGCGCGCCCGGCCGGCCGTGGTCGCCGACGGCGCGTCCCGCACCCGCACCCAGGTCGCCTCGGCCGACGACGAGGACGTCGAGACCACGGCGTCCACGGCCCGGGAGCCCCTCGACATCTCTCCGAACCGGGCGACCACGACCCCCGGCTCCGCCGGTGCCCGGGGGCGCCTGCCCGCCGCCGCGCAGGCCTATGCCC
>NZ_VRUZ01000088.1:0-16895 GCF_008039485.1 Methylobacterium sp. WL69
CGCCCGTGGCCGTGGCCCCCCAGGCAGCCGCCCCCGCCCCCGCGGTCGAGGCCCCGGTCCACGACGAGCCCGCGGCCAAGGCCCCGGCCAAGGACGGCCCGTCGGAGGCGACCGAGGGCGGCATCGCCAAGGTCCAGACCATCCGGGTCAACGTCGACACCCTCGAACACCTCATGACGATGGTGTCCGAGCTGGTCCTGACCCGCAACCAGCTCCTCGAGATCGCCCGCCGCCACGACGATTCGACCTACAAGGTCCCCCTGCAGCGCCTCAGCCACGTGACGGCCGAGCTGCAGGAAGGCGTGATGAAGACGCGGATGCAGCCCATCGGCAACGCCTGGCAGAAGCTGCCCCGGGTGGTGCGCGACCTGTCGTCGGAACTCGGCAAGCAGATCGAGCTCGTCATGAGCGGCGCCGAGACCGAGCTCGACCGCCAGGTCCTGGAGGTGATCAAGGACCCGCTCACCCACATGGTGCGCAACTCCGCCGACCACGGCATTGAGGGCGCCGCCGACCGCAAGGCCGCCGGCAAGCCGGCACGCGGCACCATCCGCCTGTCCGCCTACCACGAGGGCGGCACCATCACGATCGAGATCGCCGACGACGGCAAGGGCCTCGATCTCGCCGCCATCCGCCGCAAGGCCGTGGAGCGCAAGGTCGCCTCCCAGGCCGAGGTCGAGCGCATGACCGATGCCCAGGTGGCGAAGTTCATCTTCCACCCCGGCTTCTCCACGGCGGCGGCGGTCACCTCGGTCTCGGGCCGCGGCGTCGGCATGGACGTGGTCAAGACGAACATCGAGCTCATCGGCGGCGTCATCGACATCAACACCCAGCTCGGGCGCGGCACCACCTTCACCATCAAGATCCCCCTCACCCTGGCGATCATCGCCGCCCTCATCGTCAAGGCAGGCGACCTGCGCTACGCCGTGCCGCAGGTGGCGGTGCTGGAGCTGGTGCGCGTCGACAAGTCCACGGCGCAGCAGGTCGAGCGCATCAACGGCTCGCCGGTCCTGCGCCTCCGCGAGCGGCTCCTGCCCATCGTCACCCTCACGGGCGTCCTCGGCCAGGCCCCCGCCGCCACCGACATCGATTCCGGCTTCGTGGTGGTGGCCCAGGTCGGGCGCCAGCGCTTCGGCATCCTCGTCGACGAGGTCTTCCACACGGAGGAGATCGTCGTGAAGCCGATGTCCTCGAAGCTGCGCCACCTGCCGCTGTTCGCCGGCAACACCATCCTGGGCGACGGCGCCGTGGTGCTCATCGTCGATCCCAACGGCATCGCCCAGCAGGTCAGCCAGAGCACCCAGTCCGGCGCGATCCCCGTCGAGGCCGAGGCCGAGGAAACCGAGGCCGCCGACGCCAAGGCGACCCTCCTGGTGTTCAAGGGCGGGGCCGGCAGCTACAAGGCGGTGCCGCTCTCCCTCGTCACCCGCCTCGAGGAGATCGACGCCGCCAAGGTCGAGTGGGTCGGCGGACGTCCGCTCATCCAGTATCGCGGCCGCCTGATGCCGCTGGTTCCCGCCGATCCCTCCATCGAGATCCGCAAGACCGGCACCCAGGCCCTGGTGGTGTTCTCCGACGGCGAGCGGGCCATGGGCCTCGTGGTCGACGAGATCGTCGACATCGTCGAGGAGCGCCTCGACGTGGAGATCTCGGCCGACCGCTCCGACCTCATCGGCTCGGCGGTCCTGCGCGGCCGCGCCACCGAGATCATCAACATCGCCCACTTCCTGCCGCTCGCCTACGACGACTGGGCGCGGGGCCCGAAGAAGACCGCCAAGCGGTCCTCGACCCTGCTGCTGGTGGACGATTCGGCCTTCTTCCGGGACATGCTGTCGCCGGTCCTCAAGGCGGCGGGCTACCACGTGATCACGGCGGCCAGCGCCGACGAGGCGGTGGCGGCCCTGCTCTCCAACCCCCGCATCGACGTCGTGGTCTGCGATCTCGAAATGCCCGGCCGCAACGGCTTCGACCTCGTCGGCGCCATGCGCAAGGTCGAGGGGCGCGTCGCCGGCCTGCCGGTGATCGGCCTCTCGGGCACCATCGGCCCCGAGGCCATCGCCCGGGCCCGCACCCTCTCGATCCTCGACCTCGTGGCGAAGTTCGACCGCAGCGGCCTCATCGCGGCGCTGGCCGAGATCGACGTCGCCGCCCCCGCCCAATCCCACGCCGCCTGATGCCGGCCCTCGCGCACGATCGGAGCCCACGTCCATGATGCAGGCCGCAAACAGCAACGCCGAGGCGGGCGGCACCAACGACTTCGTCACGGTGTTCGTCGGCGAGACCATGTTCGGTCTGGCCATCAACCGGGTCCACGACGTCTTCATCCCCGCCGGCGTGACGCCGGTGCCCCTCGCGCCGCCGGAGATCGTCGGCCTGCTCAACCTGCGCGGGCGGGTGGTGACGGCCCTGTGCCTGCGCCGCCGGCTCAGCCTGCCCGACCGGGCCGGCGACGCCAACCGCATGGCCATCGGCCTGGAGCAGGGCGGCGAGACCTTCGCCCTCATCGTCGACGGCGTCGGCGAGGTGCTGAAGCTCGGGGCCGACACCCACGAGCCGGTGCCGATCAACCTCGACGCGCGCTGGCGCGACCTGTCGCTCGGCGTCCACCGCCTCCAGGCGCACCTCTTGGTGATCCTCGACGTCGACGCCCTCCTGGCCTTCGGCGCCCCCCGCCTCGTCGCCGGCGCGGCCTGACCCCGTCCGCGGCGCGGCCTACGCGGCGCCGCCCGATCCTGTCGCATTCCTCGGGGACACACCGATGAAGACCTGCCTCGTCGTCGACGATTCCGCCGTGATCCGGAAGGTGGCCCGCCGGATCTTCGAGACCATGAACTTCCAGGTCGGCGAGGCCGAGGACGGCCAGATGGCGCTCGCCGCCTGCGGCGAGGCCATGCCGGATGCCATTCTCCTCGACTGGAACATGCCGACCATGGACGGCTACGACTTCCTCAAGGCCCTGCGGCAGACCCCCGGCGGCGAGAAGCCCAAGGTGCTGTTCTGCACCACCGAGAACGACGTCGGGGCCATCGCCCGCGCCCTCCACGCCGGCGCCGACGAGTACATCATGAAGCCGTTCGACCGCGAGATCGTCACCGCCAAGCTCGCCCAGGTCGGTTTTCCCAGCGATGGCGGCTTCGCCGGCGACGTCGGGACCGCCTGAGGGTGTCCTGAGCCCTTCCCCGTCGGGTTCGCCCGGCCGGACGCGACCCGACCCCGTCCCGCTCAGCCGAAGCGTCAAGGACCCATGCTGGCTCTCAAACCCCTCTCCGCCGCCCCGAGTCCGGCCGTGACCGCCGCACCGGGCCCGCGCATCCGCGTCATGATCGCCGACGATTCGGCCGTGGTGCGCGGCCTCGTCGCCCGCTGGATCGCCGAGGCCGGCTTCGACGTGGTCGCCACGGCCTCCAACGGCCGCATCGCCGTCGAGGCCATGTCCCGCCACGACCCCGACGTGATCCTCCTCGACATCGACATGCCGGAACTCGACGGCACCCAGGCCCTGCCCCTGCTGCTCGCCAAGAGCCCGGGCGTGCAGATCGTGATGATGTCGACCCTGACGACGCGCAACGCCGACATCTCCCTGCGCTGCCTGGCGCTGGGCGCCGTCGACTACCTCGCCAAGCCCGAGAGCAACCGCGGCGTCACCACCTCGGACGTGTTCCGCCAGGACCTCATCGAGCGGGTCCGCCTGTTCGGATCGGCCCGGGCGCGCAAGCGCGGACCGGCTCAGGGCACCGGGGCCGGGGCGTTCGCCCACGTGGCCGCGCCGGCGCCGAAGCCCGCCGCCCCCCTGGTTCTCCGGCCCAAGGCCCGCTCGGGAATCGCCCCCCGCGTCCTGCTCATCGGCGCCTCCACGGGCGGCCCGCGGGCTGTCGGCGAGGTCCTGGAGAAGATCGGCAGCGCGACCCTGCGCCAGGTCCCCGTCCTCATCGTCCAGCACATGCCGCCGGTGTTCACGGCGGTGTTCGCCGAGCATCTCGGCGCCCGCACCGGCCTGCCGGCCGCCGAGGGCAAGGCCGACGAGCGGCTTCAGCCCGGCCGGATCTACGTGGCGCCGGGCGGGCGCCACATGGGCCTGACAGGGACGCCGGGCCGCCCCGACGTGGCGATCCGCCTCCATGACGGACCCGTGGTCAATTTCTGCCGGCCGGCCGTCGACGTCCTGTTCCAGGATGCGGCCGCGATCTTCGGCGCCGCGGCCCTCGCCGTGGTGCTGACGGGCATGGGCGCCGACGGCACCGGCGGGGCCCGGGCCCTCACCGAGGCGGGCGCCGCCGTCCTCGCCCAGGACGAGGCCACCAGCACGGTCTGGGGCATGCCCGGCAGCGTCGCCAAGGCCGGCCTCGCCCAGGCGATCCTGCCGCTCTCCGAAATCGGCGGCGCGCTCCGCAACCTCCTCAACGGGCAGGGCTCATGACCGACGTCGAGTTCGACTTCCTGCGCACCTACCTCAAGGCCCGCTCGGGCCTGGCCCTCAGCGGCGAGAAGCGCTACCTCGTCGAGAGCCGCCTCGGCCCGGTGTGCCGGCGCTTCAACCTCGCCAGCCTCCACGACCTCGTCAACGCCCTCAAGGGCGGGCGCGAGGCCGCCATGGAGAAGGCGGTGGTGGAGGCCATGACCACCAACGAGACGTTCTTCTTCCGCGACCGGGCGCCCTTCGACCTGTTCCGCGACGTGCTGCTGCCCGAGGCCATGGCCCGGCGGGCCGCCCAGCGCCGCCTGCGGATCTGGTGCGCCGCCGCCTCCACCGGCCAGGAGCCGTATTCCCTGGCGATGATGCTGCACGAGGCCGCCCCGCGCCTGGCCGGCTGGACCGTCGACCTCGTCGCCACCGACCTGTCGACGGAGGTCCTCGAGCGGGCGCGGGCCGGGCTCTACAGCCATTTCGAGGTGCAGCGCGGCCTGCCGGTCCAGCTCCTGATCAAGCATTTCGAGCAGGTCGGCGAGCAGTGGCGCATCGCCGCCAACCTCCGCCAGATGGTGGATTTCCGGCCCCTGAACCTGCTCCAGCCCTTCGATCAGCTCGGCACCTTCGACATCGTCTACTGCCGCAACGTGCTGATCTACTTCGATGCGGCCACCAAGGGCGACGTCCTCGCCAGGATCAGCGCCAGCCTGGCGCCCGACGGCGCGGTCCTCCTCGGGGCGGCCGAGACGGTGATCGGCCTCACCGACCGCCTCGCGCCGAATTCGCAGCATCGCGGCCTGTACAACCAGGCGGCGGCCCCGGCGCGGGCCTCCACGGGCCTGCCGGCGGCGGCCATGGCCTCCGCCCTCCAACCGCCCCTGCGCCGGGTGGTGGGGCTGTAGGGCGCCGGCGGCGTCGGACCGGATCGCTCCGACGCCGCCGGCCCGTGTCCGGGATTCGCGGAACGCGGCATCGGCGGGTGCGCGATCCGCACGGGATGCGACCGGGCCGAAACGAAAAAAGCCCCGCGCGAGCGGGGCCTTTTTCGTCGGGACGCGCCGGTCGCCTAGACGGCGATGCGCTCCTCGGACTCGTTGGGTTCGCGCAGGACGTAGCCGCGGCCCCAGACGGTCTCGATGTAGTTCTTGCCGGAGGAGGCGTTCGCCAGCTTCTTGCGCAGCTTGCAGATGAACACGTCGATGATCTTCAGCTCGGGCTCGTCCATGCCGCCGTAGAGGTGGTTGAGGAACATCTCCTTCGTCAGCGTCGTGCCTTTCCGGAGCGAGAGGAGTTCCAGCATCTGGTACTCCTTGCCGGTCAGGTGCACGCGGGAGCCCGAGACCTCGACGGTCTTCTGGTCGAGGTTGACGATGAGGTCGCCGGTGGTGATCACCGACTGGGCGTGGCCCTTCGAGCGGCGGACGATGGCGTGGATGCGGGCGACGAGCTCGTCCTTGTGGAAGGGCTTGGTCAGGTAGTCGTCGGCGCCGAAGCCGAGGCCCTTCACCTTGTCCTCGATGCCGGCCATGCCCGACAGGATGAGGATCGGGGTCTTCACCTTGGCGACGCGAAGATTCCGCAGGACCTCGTAGCCCGACATGTCGGGCAGGTTCAGGTCGAGGAGGATGATGTCGTAATCGTAGAGCTTGCCGAGATCGATCCCCTCCTCACCGAGATCGGTGGTGTAGGTGTTGAAGCTCTCGGATTTGAGCATCAGTTCGATGCTCTGCGCCGTCGCGCTGTCGTCCTCGATCAGAAGTACCCGCATCGTCGGTCCCCAGCCCGGCCGGCCGTGTGCAAGCGTACGGGCACACCCCCGCCTTCGTCCGCCACCGGCCCGCGGCGGACGCTCCCTCGTCATTGACGTGAAACGCTATTGGTTAATCGTTAACAAAACCTGATTCACGGGCGCAAGCGGCGATTTGGACACGTCGTCCGGCAACGCCCGCAACCGTTGGCGCTCTGTTCTCGACGGGCGGGCCCTCCGCTTCATGCACCACCTGAAGAACCCTCCCCAAGCCCTGTCCCGACCCCATCGGGCCGCGTGCTGTCGCTCCGGGGACACGATCCCGCGATGACGCGCGACGCCGCTTGCGAAATCGCCACGTCCCGGCCCGGAAGCCGGGGCCCGCTACCGGCCCGACCGCCGCAGTGTTAAGGAGAGCGGTAAACGAAGGGTTGAGGGAACGCCGATGACCGGACGGCATCAGCCGTGAGCGACCCGCGCGGCACGCGCCTGCGCCTGGCCGGGGCGCGCGCCGCCCTCGACCGGGTCGAGACCCTGGAGATCTACGGCCGGGTCGTGGCGATCCGGGGCCTCCTCGTCGAGGTCGCCGGCCCCGTGGCCGCCATGCGGCTCGGCGGGCGCCTCGACATCGCCGTGGAGAACGGTTCGGGCGCCGTGCCCTGCGAGATCATCGGCTTCCAGGGCGACCGGGCGCTGGCCATGCCGTTCGGCTCCCTCGAGGGCGTGCGCCGGGGCTGCCCGGCCTATGTCCGCGACGAGGCCGCCGGGGCCATCCGCCCGTCGCCGGCCTGGCTCGGACGCACCATCGACGCCCTCGGGCGGCCCATCGACGGCCTCGGCCCCCTCGACCACGGGCCGGTGATCTATCCCCTGCGGGCCGATCCGCCGCCCGCCCATGCCCGGCGCCGGGTCGGGCCGCCCCTCGATCTCGGCATCCGCTGCATCAACACCTTCCTCACCATGTGCGCCGGCCAGCGCATGGGCATCTTCGCCGGCTCCGGCGTCGGCAAGTCGGTGCTCCTGTCGATGCTCGCCCGCTACACCGCCGCCGACGTGGCCGTGATCGGCCTCGTCGGCGAGCGCGGTCGCGAGGTCCAGGAATTTTTGCAGGACGACCTCGGCCCGGCCGGCCTCGCCCGCTCCGTGGTGGTGGTGGCGACCTCCGACGAGCCGGCGCTCATGCGCCGCAACGCCGCCTACGTCACCCTGGCGGTGGCCGAATACTTTCGCGATCAGGGCGCCCAGGTCCTGTGCATGATCGATTCGATCACCCGCTTCGCCATGGCCCAGCGCGACATCGGCCTCGCCGCCGGCGAGCCGCCCACGGCCAAGGGCTACACCCCCACGGTGTTCAGCGAATTGCCGCGCCTGCTTGAGCGGGCCGGGCCGGGCACGGGGCAGGGGGCGATCTCGGGTCTGTTCACCGTGCTGGTGGAGGGCGACGACCACAACGAGCCCGTGGCCGACGCCGTCCGCGGCATCCTCGACGGCCACATCGTCATGGAGCGCGGCATCGCCGAGCGCGGGCGCTACCCGGCCATCAACGTCCTGCGCTCGGTGTCGCGGACCATGCCGAAGGCCTGCGATCCGGCGCACCTGCCGACGGTGCGGCGGGCGCGGCGCATCCTCTCGACCTACGCCGACATGGAGGAACTCATCCGGCTCGGCGCCTATCGCGCCGGCGCCTCGCCGGAAGTGGACGAAGCGGTGGCTTTGATGCCCGATCTGGAGGCTTTTCTAGGTCAGGGTAAGGAAGAAGCAACTTCGATCGGCCAGGGTTACTCACGCCTCGCCGAGATCGTCGGCGGCCCCTGATCGACGCCGCGCGGTCCCCGGACCTCGGTGCGGACGACCCGGGACATGCGTGCGTTGCGTGGAGTGGACCATCCTATGAAATCGCGTGACACGCTGATCCGGCTGCGACGCTTCCAGGTCGACGAGAAGCGTCGGCGCGTGACGCAGATCGAGATGATGATGGCCGACTTCACCCGCATGGCCCTCGAACTCGACCGCGAGGTCGCCCACGAGGAGGGCCGTGCCGGCATCACCGACACCGCCCACTTCGCCTATCCGACCTATGCCCGCGCGGCGGCCGCCCGCCGGGACAACATGCGCCAATCCGCCGCCGCCCTCGAAGGCCAGCTCTCCGAGGCCAAGGCCGAGCTCGGCGAGGCCTTCGAGGACCTGAAGAAGATCGAGATCCTCGACGACCGCGAGCGCACCGCCGAGCGCGCCGCCGAAGCCGCCCGCGACCAGGCCGCCATGGACGGCATCGGCCTGTCCCGCGTCCGCGCCTGACCCGACCCGCGCCCCGCCGGGGCTTCCCCCGACCTCGCAGGGGCTTTCCATGACCTCGCGGGGGCGTGGCATCCGCGGCTCCGGCACGAAACCGTCATGATCGGGTGACATCACCCGATCCTGCCGGTGTCCTCCCGGGCTCGGCCCAACCCCCTGTGTTCGCCCGCGGCGTTCGCTTGCGGCGCCGGGCATCGTCGTGCAGGGAGGGCCCGCTTAGTGGGGCTCGACCTGTCGATCATGAAGAAGATCAGCGATTTCATCTGGCCGATCATCGGCCTCGCCGCCGTCATCGTCTCCGGCTACCTGCTCTACCGCGAGCTCGCTGGCATCTCCCTCGCCGAGATCAAGAGCAGTTTTGCGGAGATTCCGGTCCACCGCTTCCTGCTCGCGGGCCTCGCCACCCTCGTGGCCTACGCGGCGCTGGCTTGGTACGACCGCATCGCCCTGCTGCATCTCGGCGTCCGCCACATCTCGTGGTTCTTCGTCTCGGTCTGCTCGTTCACCACCTACGCCCTGTCGCACAATATCGGCGCCTCGGTGTTCTCCGGCGCCGTGGTGCGCTACCGCGCCTACACCGCCAAGGGCCTGTCGGCGGCCCAGGTCGCCGTGCTGGTCGCCCTGTGCTCGTTCACCTTCGGCCTCGGCACGATCCTGCTCGGCGGCATCGTCCTCGTCGCCCTGCCCGACACCCTGACCCGGCTCAACGGCTACCTGCCGTCGGTGCTCACCGATCCGGCCACCGCCCGCATCCTCGGCGCCGCCCTGCTCGGGTTCGTCGCCCTCTACGTCGTCGGCTCGCTCCTGCGCCTGAAGCCCCTGACCATCCGCACCTTCAAGCTGCAATACCCGCGCCCGCAGATCATGGTCCGGCAGATCATCGCCGCGCCCCTGGAATTGCTGGGCGCCGCCGGGATCATCTACTTCGCCCTGCCGGAGGCCGGGAACCCCGGCTTCCTCGTGGTGCTCGCGGTGTTCCTCGCCTCGTTCTCGGCGGCCCTGGTGTCGAACGCCCCCGGCGGCCTCGGCGTGTTCGAGCTCGTCTTCGTGGTGGCGATGCCGGATGTCGCCCGCCCGTCCATCATCGCCGCCCTGCTGGTGTTCCGGCTGTTCTACTTCTGGGTACCGTTCCTCATCTCCGTGGTCGTGGTGCTGCTCTACGAGCGCAACCGCCTCGCCAGCGCCATCAAGGGCGAACCGGCCGAGGCGGCGCCCGCCGCGCCGCTCGCGGCGCCGGGCCTCGACCCGAAGGCCATCGACGCGCGGGTGCGCAAGAACCGGGTGTGATTCTTTCGAACTGAGAGACGGCCCGTCGACCCGCGCGCCTTGCACCATCGGGCAGGGCGCTCTGAGGGATGGATCGAGTCAGTCGCGCATTCCCTCGCCCCGCTTGCAGGGCAGGGCGATGGCAGAGGGGTGCATGCGTTTGGGTCGGCCCTTGCCCGTTCGCGCAGAGCGTGTGCGCGCATCCCCCTCTCCCCGCGTGCGGGGAGAGGGCCGCAGGCACCCCGTCGTGCCTGCGGCGAGCGAAGGCGGAGCCGCAGCGACGGTGAGGGGGCTTCGTCGGAGGAGTCTCACTCGGAATCACCCCCTCACCTTCGGCTGCCGCCTCGACGCGCTCCCCGGCAAGGGGGAGACGCGTCCCTCTCCCCGCAGGCGGGGCGAGGGCGATCGCGACCCCCAAAAAAATCCCTAGACCGACCCCACCGTCCGCAGGCGGGCGCGGGGGTGGATCTCCGCCTGGCTCATCACCGGGGTCTCGCGGCGGAAGCGCTCGATGATGGAGCGCACGAACGGCCGGGCCTGGACCGAGGTGACCAGCACCGGCATCTCGCCCATGCGGGCGGCGGTCTCGAAGCGGTCGCGCACGGTGTTGACGAATTCCGACAGCTTCGAGGGCTGCATGGCGAGGTAGCGCTCGTCGCGCTCGCCGGCGATGGATTCGAGGAAGGCCTGCTCCCAGGCCGGCGACAGGGTGATGATCGGCAGCATGCCGTCCGGCCCCTGGTACTGGGCGCAGATCTGGCGCCCGAGGCGGGCGCGGACGTGCTCGACGATGTCGCGCGGGTTCTTCACGTGGCCGGCGACCTCCGCCACGCCCTCAATGATGGCGCCGAGGTCGCGGATCGAGACCCGCTCGGCCAGGAGGAACTGCAGCACCCGCTGGATGCCCGTGGAGGCGATCTGGCTCGGCATCACCTCCTTCAGCAGGTCCGAATGGTCCTTCGAGACCTCGCGCAGGAGCTTCTGCACCTCGACGTGGCTGAGCAGTTCCGAGACGTGGGCCTTGATGATCTCGGTGAGGTGCGTCGAGACCACGGTGGCGGCATCCACCACGGTGTAGCCCTTGAGCTGGGCCTGATCGCGCAGGGACGCGTCGATCCAGGTGGCGGGCAGGCCGAAGGTCGGCTCCAACATGTGCTGGCCGGGGAGCTGCACCTGTCCGCCCATGGGGTCCATGGCCATGAACTGGCCCGGGAAGATCTGGCCGGTGCCGGCCTCGATCTCCTTGACCCGCACCACGTAGGCGTTGGCGTCGAGCTGGACGTTGTCGAGGATGCGCACGGACGGCATCACGAAGCCGAGCTCCGCCGCGAGCTGGCGGCGCAGGGCCTTGATCTGGTCGGTGAGCCGGTCCTGGCCTTCCGGGCCGTTGACGAGGGCCAGGAGCGCGTAGCCCATCTCGAGCTTGAGGTCGTCGAGCTTCAGGAGGTCGGTGACGGTCTCTTCCTTGGCGGCCTGGGCGGCGGCCACGGCCGTGGCGTCCATGGGCGCGCCGTCGGAATCCAGCGGCGGGGCCTCGCGGGCGACCTTGGCGAAGTGCCAGGCGGCGTAGCCGGAGGCGCCGGCGAGCGCCAGGAACGGGAGCATCGGCATGCCGGGCAGGAGCGAGATCAGCACCATGACGCCGGACGACATGCCGAGCGCCTTGGGGTAGTTGGCGAGCTGCTTGCCCAGGGCCTTGTCGGCCGAGCCCTTCACGCCCGCCTTCGAGACGAGGATGCCGGCCGCCGCCGAGACGATGAGGGCCGGCACCTGGCTGGCGAGGCCGTCGCCGATGGTGAGCAGGGTGTAGGTCTTCGCCGCCGCGCCGAAGGGCATGCCCTGCTGGGCGACGCCGATGATGATGCCGCCGATGACGTTGATGAAGGTGATGAGCAGGGCCGCGATGGCGTCGCCGCGCACGAACTTCGAGGCGCCGTCCATGGCGCCGAAGAACGAGGATTCCTCCTCCAGGGCGGAGCGGCGGGCCTTGGCCACCTTCTCGTCGATGAGGCCGGCCGAGAGGTCGGCGTCGATGGCCATCTGCTTGCCCGGCATGGCGTCGAGGGTGAAGCGCGCCGCGACTTCGGCGATGCGGCCCGAACCCTTGGTGATGACGACGAAGTTCACGATGATCAGGATCGCGAACACGATGATCCCGATGACGAAGTTTCCGCCCATGACGAAGTTGCCGAACGCCTCGATGACGTGACCGGCCGCCGCCGTGCCCTCGTGGCCGTGGCCGAGGATGAGGCGGGTCGAGGCGAGGTTGAGGGCGAGGCGCAGCAGGGTCGCGACCAGGAGCAGGGTCGGGAAGACGGTGAATTCGAGGGGGTTGTCGATGAACAGACCCGTCATCATGATCAGCACCGAGATGATGATCGAGACGGCCAGCAGCAGGTCGAGGAGAAACGCCGGCAGGGGAAAGATGAGCACCGTGAGGATGCCCATCACGGCGGTGGCGAAGAACAGGTCCGTGCGCTTGGACAGGGCGTGGAGATTGGCGCGGTTGGGGATCGCGAAGCTCGCGAACTGACCGACAGTCATTCCCGAACCCGGACCGGGAGCCGGCGCGGCGGCGGCCGTCTCGCTCATCGTCAACCTCGTAATCCGCCGGATCGGGGTCCGCCAAGTCGGACCCGTCCAGTCGGACCCGGCAAGATTTGCCGCCCCCATGGTTAGCGGACCGTTAACGATCCGATTCGGGCGCCGCGCCGCCAGCAAAACCCGGTGCCGGTCCCGGTTCGCGACGCGAGCGTCCGGCCGCGGGATAATCCCGACGCGGGTCTGACCGGCCCGCTCAGGCAACGGCTCCTTCCGGACAACGAAGAACCGACCCGTGCAGCGAGAAAGCGGTCCGCAAACTCCGGCTTCTCTGGAGCAGCGCAGGGGTTCCGTCGCCCCCACCGGAGGATCAACGAAAATTTCCCACCGCTGATCTTCGCTTCGATGCGGCGTCTGCCCCGATACGCCATTGCCAACGGGTTTTAGTCGTGGCAATGCCAGTATTGAAACTTTTACAAGGCATGATCGTTGATGCGTTGCGATCCGGGCGGATTCGTCCGTGGCCGGTCGCAGGGCAGGATGGTCGACCCGCAACGGGACAGTATCGCGTCCGTCCAGATCAGCACCCGCGAAAGGCTTTCTCAGCGGAGCCGTCGGTCACGACGGCACGCGACAAGATCACCCTCGCCGCAACGCCGGATCAGGCCGAGCCGGGCCGAGACGCCGCCGCCCGCGCGAACAACCCCTGCGGGTCAACGCGCCAGGCTACCTATGCAGCGCGAGAAACGGCCCTTAATCCACAACTACTCGTGAAAAACGCGCAGGTCAGTACGGTAAAATATTGCTTGCGGAAAGATTTGAGCCTACGATCAAAACGACCTATGACTTAAGTTGAGAATGGTGATGAGATCATGACCGAAACAGAGTCCGATGCTGCCCGCCTGATCACGCTCGCGGCAGATATCGTTTCCGCCTATGTCAGTAACAATCACGTGCAGAGTGCCGAGCTGCCGAAGCTGCTCAGCGATGTCCACGAGGCGATCCGGGGCGTGACGGCAAGTGGCGCCCCGGCCGTCGAGACCGGCCCGCCCAAGGCCACCCCCCAGGAAATCCGCCGCTCGATCACCGCCGACTACTTGATCAGCTTCGAGGACGGCAAGCAGTACAAGACCCTGCGCCGGCACCTCACCCTGCGCGGCCTGACCCCCGAGCAGTACCGCGCCAAGTGGGGCCTGGCGCCCGACTATCCGATGACCTCGGCCAGCTATTCCGAGCAGCGCTCCGAACTCGCCCGCGCCCTCGGGCTCGGCCAGCAGCGCCGCAAGGGCCTCGCCAAAGCCGCCCCCGAGGAGGTGGTCAGCGCCCCCGAGCCGGAGCCGCAGGAGGAAGAGGCCCCCGCCGCGCCCGAGAAGAAGCGCCGCGGTCCCCGCAAGAAGGTCGACGCCTGAGTCGCTCCGACGTCCGGAAGCCAATGCAACCGAGGCCATCCCCGCAGGGCGGGGGTGGCCTTCGTCGTTTCGGCGAGGGACGGAGTTCGGTGAACGTCCGTCCGATCCCCCGTGCGTTCCATGTTCCGCGCGCAGGAGACCCGCGAACCTGCGGCATCGGTGACTGTGCCGACGCGTGATAGCCCGGACCCATGCTGCATTGCAGCGTGATCGCCGCGCGCCGTCCGGGCCGGGGCCCCGAGCGCGAGGCGTCGCCATGTTGTCCCGTCCGATCCTGGCCCTGGCCGCCGCCTCCTTCGGGATCGGCACCACGGAATTCGTGATCATGGGCCTGTTGCCGGAGGTGGCCGAGAGTTTCGGGGTCAGCGTCCCCCGGGCCGGCCTCCTGGTGTCGGGCTATGCCCTCGGCGTCGCCGTCGGCGCGCCCCTCGTCGCCATCGCCACGGCCCGGCTGCCGCGGAAAACGGCTTTGCTCGTGCTCATGGGGGTGTTCCTCGCGGGCAATCTCGGCTGCGCCCTCGCGCCGAGCTACGGATTCCTCATGCTGGCCCGCGTGGTGACGGCCTTCGCCCACGGGGCGTTCTTCGGCATCGGCGCCGTGGTGGCGAGCGGCCTCGTCCCGCGGGCGCAGAGGGCGCAGGCCGTGGCCCTGATGTTCACGGGCCTCACCCTCGCCAACGTGCTGGGCGTGCCCTTCGGCACGGCGCTCGGCCAGGTCGCGGGCTGGCGGGCGACGTTCTGGGCGGTGCTGGGCCTCGGCGTGATCGCGGCGGCGGCCATCGCGGCCTTCGTGCCCGGCGGCCTGCCGGGCTCGCGCGGCGGGCTCGCCGGGGAGTTCCGCTCCCTGCGGCGCTGGGCGGTGCTGCTGCCCATGCTGGTGAGCACGCTCGCCTCCGTCAGCCTGTTCACGGTGTTCACCTACATCGCGCCCCTGCTCACGGAGGTGAGCGGCCTGACCCCGCGGGAGGTGACCGGGGCCCTGCTGCTGTTCGGCATCGGCCTCACCCTCGGCAACCTCGCGGGCGGGCGCCTCGCCGACCGGCGCCTCATGGCGACGGTGATCGGGAGCTTCTCCGCCCTCGTCGCCGTGCTGGTGCTGTTCGCCTTCACCAGCCGGGCGGCGATCCCCGCCGTGCTGACCCTGCCGGTCTGGGGCGCCCTGGTCTTCGCCCTGGTCTCGCCCCTGCAGGTCTGGGTGGTGGAGGCGGCGACCGACGCGCCCAACCTCGCCTCGACCCTGAACCAGGGCGCGTTCAACCTCGGCAACGCCACCGGGGCGGCGCTCGGCGGCGGCGCCCTCACCCTGGGGATGGGCTACGGCAGCCTGCCCTGGCTCGGCGCCGGCATCGCGGCCCTCGCCCTCGGCCTCGTCCTGACGGCCCGCCGCGGGGACGTCGGCGCGGGCGCCGTCGGCCCTGTCGTCGCCGGACCGGTCCCAGTGCCGGTCGAGACCTGTTCGGCCGGGTCGCGGTGACCCCGCTCGGAGCGCGTCACGCGACGCTCAGGGCGGATCGGGCGGGCCCTCGCCCTTGTCAACGAAGGCCTTGCCGACGAAAGGGATGCCCTCGATGGGGCATTCCTCGGTGCCGACGTCCTGGCGGGTGATGGCCCGCACGGCGTCGCGGGTGCCGTCGGGGTCCTCGATCCAGCGGCGGTAGAAGTCGTACGGGCATTCCGACAGCCCGTGGCGGTTCTCCTTGGAGTTGATCATCCCGGTGTAGCCGCGGTGGAGCAGCTTGAAGAGGTGGTTTTCGGACTGACCGTGGGCGCGGGCATCGCGGATCAGGAACTTCGACAGGGCGGCGTACTGGATGCCCATCTCCTCCTCGCCGCACTCGCCGAGGGTGCGCCCGTCGAAGCCGACGATGGCCGAGTGGCCGAAGTACGAATAGACGCCGTCGAACCCCGCCGCGTTGGCCACCGCCACGTAGGTGTTGTTGGCGAACGCCATCGCCTTCGACATCAGGATCTGCTGCTCTTTCGCCGGATACATGTAGCCCTGGCAGCGGACGATGAGTTCGGCGCCGCGCATGGCGCAGTCGCGCCAGATCTCGGGATAGTTGCCGTCGTCGCAGATGATGAGGCTGACCTTGAGGCCCTTGGGGCCGTCGGAGACGTAGGTGCGGTCGCCCGGATACCAGCCCTCGATGGGCGTCCACGGCATGATCTTGCGATACTTCTGCACGATCGCGCCCTCATCGTTCATCAGGATCAGGGTGTTGTAGGGCGCCTTGTTGGGGTGCTCCGCGTGGCGCTCGCCGGTCAGCGAGAACACGCCCCACACCTTCGCCTTGCGGCAGGCGGCGGCGAAGATCTCGGTCTCGGCCCCCGGAATCGTGGTCGCCGTCGCGTACATCTCGGCGGCGTCGTACATGATCCCGTGGGTCGAGTATTCGGGGAAGATCACGAGGTCGAGGCCCGGCAGGCCGGACTTCATGCCCACCACCATGTCGGCGATCTTCTGGGCGTTCTCCAGCACCTCCATCTTGGTGTGGAGGCGGGGCATCTTGTAGTTCACCACCGCGACGCCGACGCTGTCGGCGCTGGACGAGATGTCTCCGTGCATCATGGCGTGATGTTTCCCCTATGGACCCTGGCGGATGTGTGCGTCCCCTTGCCCCGCTCGGCCGGGGAGAAGGCCGCGTCTCCCCCTCGTCGGGGAGCGCGGCGAGGCGGCAGCCGAAGGTGAGGGGGCGCCACCGAGGGAGTCTCATCGGTTCGCGCCCCCTCACCCTCGCTGCGGCTTCGCCTCCGCTTGCCACGGACCCGGCAAGGGGTCCGTGGCCCTCTCCCCGCAAGCGGGGAGAGGGTAAAGTGGATCAGTGGCTGATCATCCACGGCCGCGCATTGGGAAAACTCTTGGCGGCCGCGGGGTCGGATTTCGCCTTGGCGCCCGAGCAGCAGCCGCAGCCGGCCCCGTGCCCGGACGACCTGCGGGGCGCGTGCTGGCTCCGCTCGTTGGTGGCGTGCGCCTTGCGCCGGCCCGCATCCATGGAGGCGAGGTTGGGCGCGGTGAGGAAGGCGCGGCCGCATTCCGCCCCGCAATCGGGGCAGTCGTGCGGGTCCTGGAATTGCGCCATCGGGCGCAGGACCGTGAACGGCCCGCAGGCGGCGCAGGCATAATCGTAGACCGGCATGGGGGCCTCTCGAAGGATCGACAAGGGGCGACGCAAGGGGTGCATGGTGCGCCTTCCCTCCCCCTTGCGGGGAGGGAAGGCGCACCATGCAC
>NZ_VRUZ01000089.1:0-16468 GCF_008039485.1 Methylobacterium sp. WL69
GGCGGGGGCGACGGAGAAGTCGGGCAGCAGGCGGGCGATCGCGGCGGCCATCACGCGGCCTCACGCAGGAGCCAGCGCTTCAGGATCTCGGCGGCCTGGGCCTCGTCGGTCTCGATCATCTGCTCCAGGCGCTTCTGGGGCGAGCGGGCGAGCTTGTCGGCGAGGTCCTCGATCATGCCGGCGACGCCGCCGGCGGGGGCGGCCAGGCTCGGGACGTCGCCGGCGGCCCCGAGGGCCAGGGCCGGCGCGGTGCCGTCGGCCAGGGCCGCGTTGCCGTTGGCGGCGGCCGTCGCGGCGGCGAGCGCCAGGACCTCTTCCTGCTGGGCGGCGGGGATCTCCAGGATGGCGCGCATGGCCGGGCGCAGGCCGAACCAGATCAGCAGGCCGGCCACCAGCAGGATGGTGCCGGCGTTGATGAGGGTGGCCGACTGGCGCATCAGCACGTCCGTCAGCCCGAGGGGCGGCACGGCTTCCAGGGGCTGGCCGTCGTTGACGAAGCCGACGGCCGCGACCTTGACGTTGTCGCCGCGCTCCTTGTTGAAGCCCGCGGCCGAGCCGACGAGCTGCTCGATCTCGGCGACCTGGGCGTCGATCTGGGCCTTGGTGGCGTCGGGGCCGGCGAGGGAGGCGAGGCGCGCCCGGTTGACGAGGACCGCGACGGAGATCTGGCGGATGGCGTAGCCGTCGCTCACCGTCTGAATCGTCTGCGAGGAGATCTCGTAGTTGGTGAGATCCTCGCGCTTCTGGGTCTCGTTGCTGGAGGAATCGTTGCCGTCCGAGCGGGTGCGGGCGTCGGGCAGGTTCTGCGCGGCCGAGGTGGTCTTGTTCGCGTTGCGGTTCTGGGCGTTCTCGGTCTCGCGCACGGCCCGGGTCGAGCGCTCGACGCGCTGGTCGGGGTTGAAGATGGTCTCGTTCTTCACGGTCTTGTCGGTGTTGAGGCGGGCGGCGACGCTGACCTCGAAGTTGCCGACCCCGAGGTAGGGCGTCAGGGTTCGGCGGATGTTGTCCTGGACCTCGTGGCCGATGGTCTTCTCCAGGGTCGCCATCTTGCCCGTGGGCTGGGCGTTGGCGTCGTCGCCCGACAGGAGCAGCGACCCGTCCGAGCCGATGACGGTGACGCGGTCGGGCTTCATGCCGGGCACCGCCGAGGCGACGAGGTGGCGGATGGACTGAGCGCCGCTGACGTCGTCGGCGGGCTCGGTGCGCACCACCACGGAGGCCGAGGGCGGCTGCTGGTCGCGGCGGAACGAGCCGCGGTCGGGCAGGACGATGTGGACGCGGGCGGCTTTCACGCCCTTCATGCCCTGGATGGTGCGGGCGATCTCGCCCTCCAGGGCGCGGACGCGGGTCACCTCCTGCATGAACGAGGTCATGCCGAGCGACCCAAGATCGTTGAACAGCTCGTAGCCGGCTTTGGCGCTCTGCGGCAGGCCCTTCTCGGCGAGCAGCATGCGGGCTGTGGCGGTGTTGCCGTAGGCGACGAGGACGGCGGCCCCGTCGGCGCTGACGTCGAACGGGATGTTGGCGTCCTTCAGGACGGAGCCGATGCGCCCGACATCCTCGCGGCTCAGGCCGGTGTAGAGGGTCTCCTGGGCCGGGCGGCTGAGATAGTACGCCCCGAGCCCGACGGCGAGGAAGACCACCACGCCGATGAGGGAGAGGGCGGCAATGCGCCGTCCCCCGAGGGCGAGGATGTTGTTCCAGAGCCTTTCGGCGTGTTGGAGACCGGACATTCGGTGGGCTGCTCCGCTTCAGACCCGCGATCTGATGGAGCCCTTTTCACGAGGCTGCCTTGCGCGGAGATTGCGCCGCCTCGTGAAAACGTGATGCCGGGCGGGAACCTTCGGCGCCGACCGGATCTTCGTGAGCAGGGCTCGGGGAGATCCGCCCGTGCGACGGCACGGCGGCGGTCGTCCGCCGGACCTCATCGATCCCGACCTTCGGTTGTGATCGATGAAAGCAGATTCCCTAGAAGAACGATCGCACCAACCCGCTCACCAGCATGTTCCAGCCGTCGATGAGGATGAAGAACAGCACCTTGAACGGCAGGGAGATGACGGTCGGCGGCAGCATCATCATGCCCATGGACATCACCACCGTGGACACGATCATGTCGATGACGAGGAACGGCAGGGCGATGAGGAACCCGATCTCGAAGCCGCGCCGCAGCTCCGAGATCATGAAGGCCGGGATGAGGATGCGCAGGTCGACGGTCTCGCCGCCCTCGGCCTTGGGAATGGTGCGGCTGGCCAGATCCGTGAAGGTCTGGAGGTCCTTCGGCCGGACATGCGCCACCATGAACTCGCGGAACGGCTCGACGATCTTGGGGATCGCCTCGAGCTCGGTGATCTTGTTCTCGGTGAGCGGGCGCAGGCCCTCGTTCCAGGCGCGGTCGAAGGTCGGCGACATGACGTAGAACGTCATGAACAGGGACAGCGACACGAGGAAGATGTTGGCGGGCGTGCTCTGGAGGCCGAGGCCCGAGCGCAGGAACGAGAACGCGATGGCGAACCGGGTGAAGCTCGTCACCATCACCAGGAGGCCCGGCGCCAGGGACAGCACCGTGAGCAGCGCCACGAGTTGCAGGATGCGCCCGCTCGCGGCGCCGTTGCCGGCGGGCAGCAGGGCATCGAGGGCCGGCAGGCCCGTGGCCGACTGCGCCCCGGCCGCGCCCGTGAGGGCGAGGGTGGCGGCGAGGGCGAAGGCGAGGGTGGTGATGCGTCTCATGGGGGTTCCGGTCGGTCACATCGAACGTTGCGCATCCCCTCGCCCCGCCTGCGGGGAGAGGGTCGTGCCGACCTCGTCGTCGGCACGACGAGGCGGCAGCCGACGGTGAGGGGGCGCCTCCGGATCGGGCTCATCCGGCCACGCCCCCTCACCTTCGTTTCGGCTTCGCCTCCCGCTCGTCGCAGGCACTGCGAGGTGCCTGCGAGCCTCTCCCCGCACGCGGGGAGAGGGGATGCGCGCCATGGACCGTGGTGATCAGCCCGCTACTGCACCACCAGCATCTCGACGATGAGTTCGCGCACCTGGCCCTTGGTGCGCAGGGCGACGCGCTCGTTGAGGTCCTCGCGCAGGTGCTGGAGGCCGCTGGCGCCCTCGATCTGCCGCAGGGAGACCGTGCGCAGGTAGGCGACGATGTCGGCCCGGATCTCGGCGAGCGCCACGTCGGGGTTCGGCACCGCGCCGGTCTTGAACACCACGGAGGATTCGAGGCGCACCCAGGTGCCGCCCGAATCCGCGAGGTTGGTCACCACGGAGCCGACGGGGCGCAGCGACAGGTCGCCGGTGTATTTCAGCACCTTGACCGCCTTGCTCTCCGCATCCTTCGTCTTCACGTCCACCGCCTTCTCGACGGTGGAGAGAAGGTACATGCCGAGGCCGCCGCCGGTGCCGATGGCGACGAGGCTCACCAGGGCCAGGACGGCGATCCAGCCCTTGCCGCCGCCCGTCTTCGTCTCGTCCTTGGCCGCCATGGCGCGCGTCTCCGCTTCAGGGGGGCCGTCAGAACGGCGCCAGGGTCTCGAAGATCTGCTGGCCGACGGTCGGGCCCTGCACGTCGGTGATGCGCCCGCGCCCGCCATACGAGATGCGCGCCTCGGCGATCTTGTCGTAGTCGATGGTGTTCTTGCGCGAGATGTCGCGCGGGCGGACGATGCCGGCCACGTTGAGGACGCGGACCTCGTTGTTGACCCGCACCTCCTGCGAGCCGGAGACGACCATGTTGCCGTTGGGCATCTGCTCGGTGACGATGGCGGCCACCGACAGGCGCAGCACCTCGGAACGGTCGATATTGCCCGCGCCCTTGGTCTCCGTGCCCGAGCGGATGCCGGCATCCGCCGTGGCCGCGTCCTTCATGCCCGAGACGCCGTAGCCGAAATCGAAGCCGAGACTCGACTTCTGGCTGCGCGAGCGGTCGCTCGAATTGCCGAACTGGGCCTTGTCGTCGATGAGGATCGACACCGTGATCACGTCGCCGACGCTGCGCGCGCGCGGGTCCTGGAACAGGTCGACGCCCGAGGGCGACCAGGTCGAGTGGTAGGTCCGGCGCGAGAGCGACCCGAAGGTCGTCGGCAGGGCCTCGCGCGGCGGGGACAGGCCCGTGCCGATGGGGGTGAGGAGCGGCGGCTGGCCCAGGGGGTCCAGGGGCACGCGGCAGGCGCCGAGGCCCGGCGCGAGGACCGCCAGGACGAAGCCGACGCACAGACGGGTGGCGGACATCAGGATTTCTCGCTTTCACGGGCTTTCTTGCCGGCATCGGTCATCATCCGGGCGAGCTGGGCGGCGCGGGCCGCCTCCATCTCGCTCAGGATGGCGCTCGCCGTGCGGGCGTTGAGCTTGGTCAGGATCGCGGCCGCGCCCTCGTCGGGCATGTTGGCGAGCTGGAGGGCGGCCGCGTCGGGGCGCATCTTCTGGTAGATCGCCACGACGCCGGTATCGGCCTTGGCGAGGAACTCGTTGCGGCGGGCGAGCCAGGTCTCGTACTCGGCGCGCTTCTCCTCCAGGCGGCGGATGCGCTCGTCGACCTGCCTCTCCAGGGTCGCGAGCTGCTCCTTCTGCCAGGCGAAGCGGGCATCGGCCGCCGCATCCGCGATGCTGGCGCAGTAGGCCGACGGTTTTGCCGCGGGTTTTGCGGGCTCGGGCGGCGCCTCCGCCGCCTTGACCTCGGCAACCTGCGCGACCTCCGGGGGCTTGCTGGATTCGGCGACGGGCCTGACCTCGGGCGTCGGTTCGACGGGCTTGGCATCGGCGAGCTTGGGCTTGGCCGCGGCGGCCTTCGGAAGCGGCCCGGGATTCAGGCCGGACACGGCCGGCTTGCCCCCCTCGGACCTACCGCTTTCCGACTTGCCACCCTGGGCCCGCACCGGACCGAGGCCGAGGGAAACCACGGCCAGGAGCCCCAGGACCGCCA
The DNA here is from genome assembly GCF_008039485.1 of Methylobacterium sp. WL69. Classification (NCBI taxonomy): domain Bacteria; kingdom Pseudomonadati; phylum Pseudomonadota; class Alphaproteobacteria; order Hyphomicrobiales; family Methylobacteriaceae; genus Methylobacterium; species Methylobacterium sp. WL69. The sequence continues at coordinate 4,913 of NZ_VRUZ01000089.1, forward strand.
GCATCCGCGCGGCCATCAGGGCGAGCCACCGCGACGAGACGGCCGGCGCACGGCCGGGGACGACCATCCGGGCGGCCTCGCCGGCGATGCGCGGCGGTTTCGTCGAACTCATTGAACCACGAGCTCCGCCTGGAGGGCCCCGGAGGTCTTCACCGCCTGGAGGATCGAGATGATGTCGCTGGGCTTCAGGCCGACGTTGTTGAGGCCGCGCACCAGGGTCTGGAGGTCGGACCCGCCGATGATCGCCATGCGGCCGGACTGCTCGTTGACGGCGACCTCCGTGCGGGGAACCACGGCGGTGACGCCGTTGGAGAAGGGGGCCGGCTGGGACACCTCGGGGGTTTCCGTCACCCGCACCGTGAGGTTGCCGTGGGTCACGGCCACGGTGGAGATCTGGACGTTGCGCCCGATGACCACGGTGCCGGTGCGCTGGTCCACCACCACGCGGGCCGGGGCGTCGGGCTGGACGGTGACGTCGCCGATCTCGGCCACGAACCGGGTCTGGGTCACCTGCGGCGGCCGGACGAGGGCGATGGCGCGCTGGTCGCGGGCGGTGGCGACCCGGCGGCGGAAGCGCTGCAGGGCGTAGGCGTTGATGGCGTCGGCCACCATGGTGGCGGTCTTGAAGTCGGGGTTCTTCAGCTCGAACACGAGTTCGGGCAGATCGCGGAACGTGCCCGGCACCTCGCGCTCGATCATGGCCCCGTTGGGGATGCGGCCCGCCGTCGGCACGCCCTGCGTGATGGTCTCGGCCGCGCCGCCCACGGCGAAGCCCGAGACGGCGAGCGGTCCCTGGGCCGCCGCGTAGGTGAGGCTGTCACCGCCCATGAGCGGCGTCATCAGCAGGGTGCCGCCCTTCAGGGAGGTGGCGTCGCCGAGCGACGTCACGGTGACGTCGATGCGCGAACCCGTGCCGGTGTAGGGCGGCAGGTCGGCCGTCACCATCACGGCGGCGACGTTGCGGGTGCGCAGGCGGGCGTCGCGGACGTTGATGCCCATGCGGTCGAGCATGGATTGCAGGGACTGCTCGGTGAACTGGGCGTTGCGGAGCGTATCGCCCGTGCCCTGCAGGCCGGTGACGAGGCCGTAGCCCACGAGCTGGTTGTCGCGCACGCCCTTGAGGTTGGCGATGTCCTTGATGCGCGTGCCCATGGCCTGCGCCGGCAGGGCGGCGAGGATCAGGGCCAGGACGAGGAACCCGAGGCGCATCACTGGCCGGCGCCGGTGCGGATGCGTCCGTCGGCCATCACCGTGCCGAGGACGATGCGCCCCGTATCGGCGTTGCGCACCCGGATGGTCTCGCCGAGGCCCCCGTTCTGGAGGGGCGAGCCGACGGCGGTGATGAGCAGGCCCTGCTCCTCGAACACGATCTGCGTCGCCACGTTGCGGCTGACGAGGCGGGGGTCCTCGACGGCGTTGACCGGCACGGGCTCGCCCGGCAGCAGCATCCGCCGCGCCGTGCGCCCGGCGATGGCCATGGGCGCGTCGATGACGGCGGTGCGGGCCTTGAAGCTCTCGGGGTAGGTCTGGAGGCGCAGCATGCCGGGCTTGATCACGTCGCCGGCATAGATCGTCACCGTGGGCACCGGCAGGAGCAGGTCGGTGGCCCGGGACGGGGCGGCGCCGGCCAGCGCGAGCACCAGGGCCGCGAGGCCGCCGGCGAGTCCGCCTCCGAAGGTCGTGTGGCCCATGGTGGTCGTGCCTTGATGTGAAAGCCGGGGCGCCGCGGGCGGCCGGTCCGCCGTCGCCGGCCGGGTTCGGTGTCGCTGGGATCGGGGAGAAATCGGAAGGGCGGCGCCCGCTGACGTCAGCGGATGCCCTTCGAGACGGTGCCGGCCATCTCGTCGGCCGCCTGGATCACCTTGGAGTTCATCTCGAAGGCGCGCTGGGCGGTGATCATGTTGGTGATCTCCTTGACCGGATCGACGTTGGAGCTCTCGAGATACCCCTGCTGGATCTTGCCGAAGCTGAGGTCGCCGGCGACGCCGGTCACGGCCGCGCCCGAGGCGGCGGTCTCGCGGTAGAGGCCGTTGCCGAGGGGCTCGAGGCCGGATTCGTTGGCGAAGTTGGCGAGCGAGAGCTGGCCGATGTTCTGCGCCTGGACCTGACCGTCGATCTTGGCGAAGACCTGACCGGACCCGTTGACCACCACGTCGACGGCGTTGGCCGGGATCGTGATCGCCGGCTCGACGGTGTAGCCCTCCAGGGTCACGAGCTGCCCGGTGTTGTTGCGGTTGAACGAGCCGGCGCGGGTGTAGTTGATCTCGCCGTTGGGGTTGGTGATCTGGAAGTAGCCGCGCCCGTTGATGGCCATGTCGAGCTGGTTCGCCGTGTTGGCCAGCGGCCCCTGGCGGTGCAGGTTGCGGATGGCGGCCGTGCGCACGCCGAGGCCGAGCATGGCGCCCTCGGGCACCGGCTCCTGGCCGGCCTGGTTCGGCACGCCCTGCTGGCGCTCGGCCTGGTAGAGCAGATCGGTGAACTCGGCCCGCGCGCCCTTGAACCCGGTGGTGTTCAGGTTGGCGATGTTGTTGGCGATGACCTCGAGGTTCATCTGCTGGGCGTTCATGCCCGTCGCGGCGATGGCGAGTGCTCTCACGGCTGGGGAATCCTTAGATCGGCATGCGGCTGAGTTCGAGGTAGGCTGCGACGACCTTGTCGCGCACGGCGATGGCGGTCTGCAGGCTCTGCTCGGCGGACATCACCGCCTCCACCACCTGCTGCGTCGAGGCCTTGCCCTGGATGCCCGAGATGGCGGTGGCCTCGCCGGTGCGGAGCGAGGTCCGCACCCCGGCGGCGAGCTGGGCCATGACGTCGCCGAAATCGGCACCCGGCAGGGCGCCGCCCGCGGACGCCGCCGGCAGGGTGGCGAAGCTCGCCGGCCGCAACGGGGCGGCGGCGCTCGGGCCGGAGAGGCCGGCGGCCCTGTCGAAGGCCGACAGCGAGGCGAGGGCGTCGATCATCGGCGGGGTCTCACGGTCTCAGGAGGTCGATGATGCCGGAGACCATGGCGCGAGCCTGCTTGATCACCTGCACGTTGGCTTCGTAGGAGCGGTTGGCCTCGCGGATGTCGGCCATCTCGATCAGGGTGTTGACGTTGGGCAGCTTGACGTTGCCCTCGGCATCCGCCGCCGGGCTGCCCGGGTCGCGCTCGATGCGGAACGGGGCGTCGTCGGTGCCGATGCGGCGCAGCTTGACGCTGGCGCCGCCGGCGGCCCGGTCCAGGGCGGCGGTGAAGCTCACGGTCTTGCGCGAATAGGGGTCGGCCCCGGGGGAATCGCCCACGGACTGGCTGTTGGCGACGTTCTCGGCGGCGATGCGCAGGCGCAGGGACTGCGCCTCCATGCCGGCGCTGGCGAAACGGGTCGAGGCGGCGAGGGGATCGATCATCAGCTCCGCACCGCCGCCTTGAGCATCCGGTCGAACGCCTTCACGATGCCCATGTTGAGGCTGTGGTCGCGGCTGACCTCGCCGGCCTTGAGCATCTCCTGCTCCAGGCTCACGGAACTCGACGTCGTCAGGGCGTCCCAGGCATCGGCCGCGGTGACGGCCTTCGTCGGGATGCGGCCCTCCTCGGAGGCGACGTGGGCGCTCGCCGTCATCGTGAGGCCGGCGGCGCCGGTGCGGGCCATCACGTCGGCGAAGGGCACCACGTCGCGCGCCTTGTAGTCGGGCGTGTTGGCGTTCGCCACGTTGCTGGCGATGGTCGCCTGCCGCACGCCGAGGTAGCGTGCCTGCTGCGAGGCGAGGTCGAAGAGATAGACGCCTGTCACCGCGAGCTCCGATCGGATTCCATCGTCGTGTCCTAGGGAACCAATCTTGTCCCAGGCTGACGAAAGCGTGATGAGCCCCGTCAGCTTGACAGGCGCGACCCGGGCGCCTCAGTGGCCGGAACGCCCGCGCCGCCCCGCCCCCGACCTTCGAGCCGTCCCATGCCGATCCCGACCCCGTTCCGCGCATCCGGCAGGTCCGCTTGAGCGAGACCGGCGCCCGGCGCCCGCGGACCGTGCGCCATGCCGGGGGCGCCACCGTCGGACCGGGCGAGGACGAGCACTGGATTCCGGCGCGGAACCGCTTCTCGCGGGTGGTCCTCACCTTTCCCGACCTCGTCGGGGACGCGTGGTGCAGCGTCGCCTTCCGCCTCGCCTGGGACGCGGAAGAGGCCGCCGCGAGCGCCCTCGACTTCGCCCTGGCGGGCATCGACGCCGTGGCGCCGGACGGATCGAGCCTCGATTTCGACCACGTGCCGGGCCTCGACCGGACCCTGCTCGACCCGCACGGCACCTGGATTTCCGGCCCGGCCTACCTGCCGGCGGACGCGCAGCCGCTCCGGACCGGCCGCGTGCGCTTCGCCTTCCTGCTGCCGGCCCCCGCCGCCGGGATCACCCTGACCGTGCGGTCCTGGCGCAACACGAAGCCCTTCACCGTGGCGCAGGCGACCCTGTCGCAGGGCGCCCCCTCCCCCGCCCCGAGGCCGCGGCGGCGCCTCGGGCCGGAGCCGGACTGGATCGGCCACGCCCTGGTTCCGGGCTGCGGCCTCGTCCTGCGCGGGCAGATCTTCACCGCCGCCCCCGGCGCCCACGCCGCCCTGGCGCGGGTGGTCTACCGGGACGCCCACGGCGCCGTTCTGCCGCCGCCCTATCCGGGCACGATCGCGGTGCCGGCGCTCGGTGCCCTCGTCGACCTCGCCGCCCACCAGCAGGCCCGGCGCTTCACCCTGGAACTGGCGCCCGTGTCGGGCGCCGACCGGGTCGAGGTCGGCTTCGCCACCTGGGAGGACGGGGGCCCGGAGGCGGAACTCCTCGCGGCCCCCGAGATCGCCCTGGAGGACCGCCTGCGCCTGGAGAGCCTGTGCGGCGACGATGCCCTGGCGGCGCCCGACTTCCTCGCCCGCCTCGCAGAGCGCCTCGGGCTGCCGGCCGCCGCCCTCGCCGGCTGGTGCCCGAATCCGGAGGCGGCCGCCGCGATCCCGCAGGTCCTGGCCACGGCGAAAAGCCTGCAGCACGGCGACGGCGCCCCGCGCACGGGCCTCGACCGGGTGCTGCGCCTGGGCTCACACCCGGCCTGGACCGTGCCCGAGGCGCCCGATTGGACGGAGGACCCGTTCCGATCGGTGGCGTGGCGGATCGCGTACCAGGGTCTCGACTGGCTCGTACCCCTGGCGAACACGCCCGGCGGGGCGGCGACGGCCCTCAACCTCGCCCTGTCGTGGTCGCGGGCCAATCCGTGGGGATCGCCCGCCGACGGCCTCGCCCTGCACCCCTCCGCCCTCGCGGCCCGGACCGAGACCCTCGTCCACCTCCTCGCGCGCGCCGGCAAGGCCGGCGGCCCCGCCTCCCTGGTGCTCACCGGCGAGGTGGTGCGCCACGGCTTCGCCCTGGCCGAGATCGTCGGCCAGAACACGTTCGGGCAGGCGCTCCATCAGATCCAGGCGGCGGCGGTGCTGGTCGGCGTCGCCCGCGCCCTGCCGCGCCTGCCCCTCGCGGCCCACTGGCTCGGCCTCGCGCGAGGGGGGCTGCGCGCCGGCCTCGAGACCCAGCTCGACGCCGGGGGGCGCTTCTCGGACCCCTCCCTCCATCAGCGCCTCGAACGCGTCACGCTCCTGCGGGCGCTGGCCCAGGGCCTCGAGGCGGACGATCTCGCCCCGCTCCTGGCGGCGCGGGTCGCAAAGGCCCTGCCCGGGCTCGCGCGGCTGCTCGATCCCGGCGGACGCCTGCCGCCCTTCGGCGACACCCCGCCCGGCGGCGATCCGGCGGGCTGGATCGGCCGCCTCATGGCCCGGTCCGGCAGCGCCCTCGTGGTCGAGCGCCGCGACCCGCGCGGGCGCCCCGAAGCGAGCGCCCCGCCCCTGTGGTCCGAGGCCGGCACCGGCATGATCGCGGCGCGCTCCGACGCGCCGGGGCGGGGCTGGTCGCACTTCGCCTGCACCTTCGCGGGCCAGGGCTTCTCCGGTCAGGGCCTGTCCGGACAGGCCCATCGCGACTGCACCTCCTTCGTCCATGCCAGCGAGGGCGTGCGCTGGATCGTCGAGGCCGGGGGCTCGGGCCAGATCGAGACGGGCGCGGCGCGCCACCACATCCTGTCGGCCCACGGCCACAACGTCGCCTGGCCCGACGGGCGCGAGCCGGGGGCCGGCGCGGCCTGGGCCGCCGGATCGATCCGCCTCGACGGGGCCCAGGCCCACGCCATCGGCACCAACGTGCACGGGCCGGACTATCGCCACACCCGCGTCTTCGTCCTCCTCGACGACCTGTCGGGCCTCGCGGTCCTCGACCGGTTCACCGCCGGGGACCGGCCGGTGACCTTCGAGGGGCTGGTGCATGTCGGGCCGGAGATCGTGGTGGCGCTGGCGGGCCCGCGCCGGGCGGTGGCGCAGGCGGGACGCGCCCGACTGTCCTTCGTACCCGTGGCCCTGACGGGCCGGCCCGCCGGCCTGTCGCTGGCCATGGGCTGCAACGAACACCCGGGCGCCCTGCGCGGCTTCGTCTCGGGCGGCCCCGGCCAGCTCCAGCCGACGGGCGTCCTGCGCTACGCCGTCGCGGGCCGGGACGGCGCCTGCGGCGGCCTGCTCATCGCCGCCGACGCGGCGCGGGAAGCGCAGCTCGGCCGCCTCGTGGTCGGCGAGGCGATGGCACGGCTGCTCGCGGGGACCTGACCTCGCCGCCGATCGGGTTCCGGCGAAGGGTCCTGCTCGATCCGCACCGGCGCAGGCATAAGGCCCGACAAACGATTGCTGCCGATCAGTCGCCGAATCACTTTCCCGAGAGAACACGATCGTGTTATTGCTTCTTTATCGATCGTTTGAAGTTGAACTACTTAACGAAGCGATGATTTTTCGCAAAAATTATAACCCTGTGTTATCCACGTCCCTCTCGATGCGTCGGTGATCGCTTCTTGGCGCGGAACCCGAATTCGGTCATCGCATTGAGGCTCAGTCCGACTGCCGACGACGAACAAGCGCGCGGCTCACCGGAAACGTCGTCCGGCACGCGGGAGGTTGCACGTTCCCTGAGACGCACCCGACGCCAGCACATCATCCGGCAGTCAACCGAGAACAGACCTTGCTGAATATCGCTCCGGACACGCCCTACAGGATCTCGCCGGCGCAACGAATCTATCTGGATTTTCTCCGGGCCGTCGCCGCGACGATGGTCATGGTCGAGCATGGTCTCGAAATCTTCAGGATCAAGACCGTCTCCTTCCTCGGCATCTCGGCGGTGACGGTCTTCTTCCTGTTGTCCGGATTCCTGATCACCGTCGCGGCCTGCCGTCGGATCTACCTGCCCGGTCCCCAGCTCGTGCCGTTCATGATCGACAGGACCGCGCGCATCTACACGCCCTACGTTCCCGCCATCGCCTTGGCGGTCGCCGTCAACACCCTGTTCTCCGTCGGGCATTGGGGGCAGCCCGGCACCAACACGGGACTGGGAACGATCATCGTCAACCTGTTGATGCTCGAAGATTATCCGCTGTTCCAGATCCTGGCGCGGCTCACGAACAACGATTCGTTCCGCATCCACTCCTACAACACCGCGGAACCGTTCTGGACCGTCTCGATCGAGTATTGGATCTACTTCGCCTTCTCCCTGGCGTTCTTCGTCGGAGCCCGCAAGGAAAAGATCACGAATCCGCTGATCATTTTTCCGATCATGATTTTCGTTCCGGTGGTGATCTACAGCTCGTTCGCGAATGCCGGCCAGTGCCTGAGTTTGGTGTGGCTGATTGGGTCGGTGTTCGGATACATCTTCGTCATCACCAACAGAAAATCCGATTACGGCGTCGGGCGATACTACATCCTCGTCCTGGTCGGGCTCGTCGGCTTTGCCGGCCGCATCCTGAAGACCGGGGAACTGACCTATGAACTCCAGACCATCGCCTTCATCGCCATGTGCCTGTTCGGAATCTTCATGATCCTGGGCGCCAACGCGGGAGAATGGAAGTTCCTCTCCAAACCCATCGTGTTCGTCGCGAGCTACAGCTACAGCCTCTATCTGGTCCACAACACGATCATGATCGTCATCTATACCCAGATCGTCAAAGCGCCCTCGGTCGGAGCCATGATCCTGGCGTGCATCTTCGCGCACGTTTTCGCGTATGCGTTCTATCTCTGCTTCGAGCGGCATCACTATCGCGTCGGCGCCTTGATGGCGGCGTTCCTGAAGAACCGGCCCGCGCGGTCCTACGTCGCGCGGCTCGGCTAGGATTCGCCGACGACGCGGCCGCGGTCTCGTTGCGCGAGCGCACGAATCCGAGCCCGGGAAATCGTAGCGCGGGATGCCCGCGCGGGCCCCGACGCCGTCCGGCCGACGAAACCGGGCCATCAAACCGTTGCATCTCGGCGCCAGAAGCATCATCACACGAACCAGATTCTCGGGCCGTTCGGATCGCCATCGTGAAGATGCCGCGAACCGAAGAGTCGGCAGTTCGACGCCGTCCGTGATCGTCCAGCACAAGAGAAACACACGTATGAAGACGCGCGCAGCGGTGGCGTGGGAGGCCAAGAAGCCCCTCACCATCGAGACGATCGATATCGAAGGACCCAAGGCCGGCGAGGTTCTCATCGAACTCATGGCCACGGGCATCTGCCACACGGACGCCTACACCCTGTCGGGCCTCGATTCCGAGGGCAAGTTCCCGGCGATCCTCGGCCACGAGGGCGCGGGCATCGTCCGCGAGCTCGGCGCCGGGGTCACCGACCTCAAGGTCGGCGACCACGTCATCCCGCTCTACACGCCGGAATGCCGCAGCTGTAAGTCCTGCCTGTCGCAGCGGACCAACCTCTGCACGGCGATCCGCTCCACCCAGGGCCAGGGCGTGATGCCGGACGGCACCTCGCGCTTCTCCTGCGTCTCCACCGGCGGCAGCCCGGGCGGTTCGAGCAGCCTGTTCCACTACATGGGCTGCTCGACCTTCTCGAACTTCACGGTGCTGCCGGCCATCGCGCTGGCGAAGATCCGCGAAGACGCCCCCTTCGACAAGATCTGCTACATCGGCTGCGGCGTCACCACCGGCATCGGCGCGGTGATCTACACCGCCAAGGTCTGGCCCGGCGCCAACGTCGTGGTGTTCGGCCTCGGCGGCATCGGCCTCAACGTGCTCCAGGCCGCCCGGATGGTCGGTGCCGACAAGATCATCGGCGTCGACATCAATCCGGACAAGCAGGAGATGGCCCGTAAGTTCGGCATGACCCACTTCATCAACCCGAAGGAGGTCGGCAACGATCACGTCGTCGCGGCGATCCTCGACGCGACGGGGGGCGGCGCCGACTTCTCGTTCGACTGCACCGGCAACGTCCACGTCATGCGCCAAGCCCTCGAATGCTGCCACCGCGGCTGGGGCGAGTCCATCGTCATCGGCGTGGCCGAGGCCGGCAAGGAAATCTCGACCCGTCCGTTCCAGCTCGTCACCGGCCGCGTCTGGAAGGGCTCGGCCTTCGGCGGCGCGCGGGGCCGCACCGACGTGCCGAAGATCGTCGACTGGTACATGGAGGGCAAGATCAACATCGACGATCTGATCACCCACACCATGCCGCTGGAAGACATCAACCACGGCTTCGACCTCATGCACGAGGGCAAGTCGATCCGGTCGGTGGTGGTCTACTAGGACAGACTCGCGCGTCCTCCCCTCCCCCCTCCGCGGGGGAGGGTGGGCCTCGCGTCAGCGAGGGTCGGGAGAGGGGAGCGCCCTTTCCGGAGATGTCGCTCCCCTCTCCCGACCCGCTTCGCGGGCCACCCTCCCCCGCAAAGGGGGGAGGGATGCGCCTGCACCGACTTCAGTCCCGAAACAGGCCCAGACTTCCAGGAGAGCCGCATGGAAACCATCTCGAAGGCCCGCGCCCATGGCGGCACGCAGGGCGTCTACAAGCACGACGCGACGACCACGGGCTGCCCGATGACCTTCGCGGTGTTCGTGCCGCCCCAGGCCGAGGCCGGCAAGGTGCCGGTGCTGTGGTACCTGTCGGGCCTCACCTGCACCCACGCCAACGTCATGGACAAGGGCGAGTACCGCCGGGCGGCGGCCGAGCACGGCGTGATCATCGTCGCGCCCGACACCAGCCCGCGCGGCCCCGGCATCCCCGACGAGGACGGCAACTGGCAGTTCGGCTCGGGTGCGGGCTTCTACGTCGACGCCACCCAGGCGCCGTATTCCACGAACTACCGGATGTGGAGCTACGTCACCGAGGAGCTGCCCGCCCTCATCGCCAAGGAATTCCCGGCCGACATGAGCCGCCAGGGCATCTTCGGCCATTCCATGGGCGGCCACGGCGCGCTCACCATCGCGCTGACCTACCCCGACCGCTTCAAGTCCTGCTCGGCCTTCGCCCCCATCGCCCAGCCCTCCACGGCCGGATGGTCGAAGCCGGCCCTCGAGAAGTACCTCGGCCCCGACGAAGCCACATGGCGCGCCCACGACGCCACCCTGCTCATCGCCGACGGCCACCGCTTCTCGGAGTTCCTGGTCGATCAGGGTACGGGCGACAGCTTCCTCCAGGACGGCCTGCGGCCGTGGCTGCTGGAGGAAGCCTGCAAGAAAGCGGGCATTCCCCTGACCCTCAACATGCGCGAGGGCTACGACCACTCGTACTTCTTCATCTCGACGTTCATGGACGATCACATCGCCTGGGCCGCCGCCCGCCTGAAGTAGTTCTTTCGGATTGGGTCTCTCCGGCGGCCGACGCCGGGGAGACCGTCACATCAGGAGCGGACTTCGCGCTTGGCGACGAAGTTGAACTCCTCGACGAGGACGTCCTTCACCACCTCGGCGCCGAGGCGCTCGTTGACCGCCCTGCGCACCTCGGCGAGGCGCTGGGTGACGTTGTAGCGCGACAGGCGTTTGAAATCGATCTGCTGGTCGGCGTAGATCTGGCGGAAGGTCTCGTCGATGACGAAGGCGTTCGGCGGCACCGGAAGGGTGTGCATCAGCCGCGCATCGGCGGTGAAGACCAGCACGGCCACGATGTAGCCCTGCACCTTGCCGTCGGCCACCATGGGAACGTTGATGGGCGCCAGCTTCTGATACTGCAGGCCCTCCAGATAGGGCTCTTCCTTCTTGGAAAACAGCCCGCTGCCCCAGGTCACCGCGCCGTAGCAGGACAGGATGGTGACGGCGCAGATCCACAGGCCGGTGACGAGAATTTTCATGGTGCGACGATTGTCCTGCGCTCACGCCTGGTGCCGGTGGCGGATCAGCCGCGCGGGTGGCCCGAATAGGTGCCGTCGGATTCCGAATCCCGGATCGCCTGGGTGACGATCTCCGAGATCTCCTCGACGGCGCGCAGGTGCTGGGAGACGACGCCCTGGTTGCGGGCGAGCGCCCGGCTCAGGCGGGCGAGCTGGTCGGCGATGTCGGGCGCGACCTCGGCCGGGTCGAGGCCGCGGGTGAGGCGGCTGAGTTCGAGGAGGCTCTGGCTCTTGCGCCGGTTCACCGCCTCCTGATCGAACGGGCGGTGCGACAGCAGCGCCTCCGTCTCCGTCACGACGGTGGCTTCGAGCCGCTTCAGGGACGCGATGAGCATGGGGGCCTCGGGGGAGCGGGACGGGGATCAGACGCCGGACGGAA